>DINC01000382.1:13126-13376 GCA_002425885.1 Spirochaetia bacterium UBA5550
ATATGTAAGTATAATTAATTGACAGTAACGGTAAACCTGTGTCAAAAGATATAAAACATATGGAGGAATTTTGATGGAAGATAAAAATAAAGAACTTCTTGAAAAGTGGCATAAGGTTGTTTTCGATAAAGATATGGAAACACTGAAAAGTCTGTTGTCAGATAAAATAGTTTTTTACTCGCCGGTGGTATTTAAACCAAAAAATACTAAAGAGGATGCCATCTTCGTACTCAGTAATGTTATAGAAGTA
>DINC01000020.1:0-7796 GCA_002425885.1 Spirochaetia bacterium UBA5550
CTTTTAAAAATATTATTATTTCAATATTTTCTGCCGGATTAAATCATATTCAGAAATTTCTGAATTCAATATTATAAAGATTTGGACGTGGGTATGTATAGAAAAATCATTGTTGCTGTTGTGATGACAATTATGACAATATACGGTACGTACCTCTCTGCCGGATATAACAATGTTTCACAAAGAGACATAATACTGAACCAGAGAAGTTATTTTCAAAGTGAAGAGGAGTATGTCGATTTTGTAAAGAATGGAGTTGTTTTCGAAAAAATATCTCTTAAATTTGTAACAGTTAAACCGGGAAATAATTTCTGGAAGATCGCCAGAGAGAATGGGGTGAATATTGATACCCTGATTGGGGCAAATCTATTCTGGGAAGACCTGCGTGCAAGAACGGGTCAGGTTGTCATCGTCCCCTCAGAGTCCGGTATTATCGGGTTTATAAATGATCTGGGGCAGATGGAGAGGCTGGCTGAAAACCATAATGTCGATATTAAAGATATCGAGATTCAGAAGCTCCCGTTTCTTTATCCGCTCTATTATAAATTCATGACTGACAGGAAACCGGTTGCGGTGTTTATAAAGGATGCAAAACCATCTGCTGTTAATATGACTGCAAAGCTTGCAGGGAAATACAAGCAGAGAGAGCTTTTCAGATCTCCATTAGGGGGGAGGCTTAGTTCCTTTTTCGGCAACAGAAGGCATCCGATTTTTAATAATACCCGTTTTCATAACGGACTTGATATAGCTGCTCCACATGGAACTTTAATCGGTGCCGCCCGTGATGGTGTAGTTGTCAGTGCCGGATGGAATGGCGGTTACGGAAAAGCTGTTACCATAGATCATGGCGACGGATATAAAACTCTTTACGGGCACATGTCGGTAATATACGCAAAGCCGGGGCAGAAAGTAAAAGCAGGGAAGATTATCGGGCGAGTGGGTTCCACCGGACTTTCAACGGGCCCCCATCTTCATTTTACGTTATGGCATAACGGCAGACTTCTGAATCCTATGGATATACTCTGGTAGAATATGGAAAATTATGACGAAATAATAGCAAAAGCCGTGGAACTCTCTGAACTGATTAATAATCATGAAGTTACAGTGAGATACAGAGAAAGCCTGGAAAAGATGCAGAGGGATCCAGTGGCGCAGAAGCTCCTTTCTGAACTTATTCTTCTTGGACGTGACATCAATGAAAGCCTCAGTTCCGGGGAACCCTCTGATAAACGCGGAGCCGGGGAGGTGGAGCTTCTGAAGCAGGAATTCGAAAAAAATGAAACTGTTAAAAACCATATACTGGCTCAGAGAGAGTATCTGAACCTGGTAAACAGCGTGCAGGAGAAGATAAAAAATCCCGAAGAGTAATGATCCTTTTTAATCCTTGACTCGTATCCCCATTGCGTTTCTAATTACCGCTAAAAACCGGAACATCATTTATGAACAGCACTAAGTACTGGATAGCACTTGAGAGAGTACAGGGGATAGGCTCTGCTTCTCTTAAAGAGATTCATAAAAAAATCTCAGATGCGGGATTGTCGATTTCTGATATATTCGATCTATCCCCTGAAGAACTTAAATCTGAATTTCATTTTAATGAAAGAACTGCATCCGCATTCAGAGCCGCTGCAGAATTTTTATCTTCAGTTGAAGAGGAATACATCCAGCTTATAGATGCCGGCATCGAGGTTCTCCCTTTTTTTTCCAAGAGCTATCCGGATCGGCTGCATAATGTTCTTGGAAATAATATCCCACCTTTTCTGTATCTCTACGGCAGCAGTGATGTCCTGAATGTGAAGGGTGTTGCTATAATAGGAGAAAGCAAAATCAGCAGCAGGGGCGAATTTATTGCCTACAGCGCAGCAAGGGAACTGGCATCGCGGAATATAAATGTAATCAGCGGATTTGCTAATGGAGCTGATTTAACCGCACATCGCGGCGCTCTTGAACATGGGGGTATAACAACGGCCTTTGTACCATACGGAATTCTTAAGCTGAATATACCTGATTCAATAAAACATGTATATGATCCCGCGAGGATGGCTGCTGTCTCAATTTTCCCTCCCGGTCATACGCCGGATATGTACGCAGCATATATAAGAAACCGTGTCATCTGCGCGCTGGCCAGCGCTGTTTTTATAGTTGAAGCACCTGAGGAAGGGGGGATTTTCGAGGCGGCAAAATCCGCTCATGCGCTGAATATACCCCTTTATACCACGGAATATGCGGAATACCCTCCAACAGCGTCAGGTAACAAAAAGATTATTTCTGAGTTCGGAGCTTTTCCTGTGAGAGGTAAAAAAGTGGATAACCTGACCCTTCCGAATATGGACAGAATTATTGCTGATGTTAAATTTAAATGAGAAGTTGACAGGCTGATATAGCGTATAAATAATGGTTTAATCCATTAAAGAGGCTTAATTAATGAAGAAAATTGAAATAGTATCACCTGCAGGGAACATGGAAAAACTCCGTTTCGGGATTAAATACGGAGCTGACAATATATATTTCGGCGGAAGCGACTTTAACCTCAGGGTGCAGGCGGATAATTTTACAAACGACGATCTCCGGGAGGGTGTTGCCCTCTGCCGGCAGAACGGAGTTAAGACTACCTTTCTGCTGAATTCCTATCTCCATGAAGAGGATATAAAAAACGCTGAATCATACATTGAAATGATAGCCGGCATCGGTTTCGATTCAGTAATGGTTTCTGATCCGGGGATGATGATTCTACTTAAAGGATCCGGCATCAAAGCCGATTTTCACCTGTCAACACAGATGAATGTTCTCAATCACCTTGCTGTTAAGTTCTGGATGGATGCCGGATTCAGCCGGATCGTGCTTGCGCGCGAGACCTCCGCTGAAGAGATAAAGATGATCAAACATCATACAGGAGCAGAAATTGAAGTATTCGCGCATGGAGCTCTCTGCATAGCATACTCCGGAAGATGTCTCCTCTCCCGTTTCCTCTCCGGACGTGATGCCAACAGCGGTGATTGTTCGCAGCCATGCAGGTGGAAGTATTCACTGATGGAGGAGAAGAGGCCGGGGAATTATCTTGATATCATTGAACATGCAAGGGGAACGGAGATCCTCTCCTCAAAAGATCTATGCCTCATGGACAGACTGGAGGAGTATATTGACGCCGGTGTTGACGCGTTTAAAATTGAAGGGAGAATGAAATCTCTTTATCACTGCGCAAATACAACCCGTGTTTATAAACATGCTGTTAAACTTGCAGGCACACTTGAGTTTAATGAAAAACTGCCATTCTGGCTTGAAGAGCTTGACCTTATAAGCCACAGGCCCTACACAAATGATCTTTTTAATGAGTTCGGGGAGCTCGGTTTTCACGGTATACCATACATCAAGAAAGCATCATTTGCCGGTTACAGGTATGACGGATCTTATGCTGCTGAAGAGATTAAAGTTAAAACATTCAACCCGGTTTATAAAGATGAAGTATTTGACGGGATTTAACCTATTAAAGAAAAAGTTATTGATGACATATACAGAGCTGTAAAGATTACGGATGATGCGGGTAACGAGATAGGGATGGCCCGCCCCGGTACAATATGTACAATCAGGTTCGATAAACCTGTGTTTGAAGACGCCATATTCAGAAAAAGATTATAAGGCATTAAGGAGTTTTACCATGATATTAAAACCTCCGGGAATCGAGGATATATTCCCTGACAGAATAAACAGATGGAATTTCGTGCTTAACAGTGCAGTTGATACATTCAGGACTTTTAATTATAAGGAGCTTGTAGTCCCCATAATGGAATTCACCGATGTCTTTGCAAGAGGTATCGGAACTGATACTGATATCGTGTCAAAAGAGATGTTCACATTCGAAGACAGAGGGGGGAGGAGCCTGACGCTCCGCCCGGAGGGGACTGCTGGTGTTGTAAGGGCCTATGTGGAGAATGGGGAATACAACAGGCTCTCGGTGTGAAAGTTCTTTTATAACGGCCCGATGTTCAGAGCAGAGAAACCTCAGAAGGGGCGGCTTCGCCAGTTCAACCAGTTCGGAGCTGAGATTTTCGGCAGCACCGATCCTTATTATGACTATGAGATTATCTCCGTTGTTGATGAGATAACCAGGAGAGTGGGGATCGACTCATACACCATACTCCTGAATTCAATCGGATGCAGAGAATGCCGCAGCGGATACATGAGCAGCCTTAAGGAGTATTATACTTCGAAGCAGAGTCAGCTTTGTGCTGATTGCCAGCGGAGGCTTAATACAAATCCGCTGAGACTCCTTGACTGCAAAAATGAAGGCTGCGTTGCTCTGCGCAGCTCCGCCCCTGTTATAAGTGATCATCTCTGCGGGGAGTGCCGCGATCATTTTGCAAAAGTGAAGGAGTATCTTGATCTCTCCGGAGTAAAATATCAGGAGGACCCCTATCTTGTGCGGGGGCTTGACTATTACACAAAGACCACCTTTGAATTTGTTACGGATAAGTTAGGAGGCCAGAATGCTTTTGCGGGAGGCGGCCGATACGATTATCTTGTTGAACAGTTCGGAGGTAAGCCGACTCCCGGTGTCGGCTTTGCTGCGGGGATGGAAAGGATTAACCTGATAATTGAGGATAAGGAAATACCCGGAAACGGGGTGGATCTGTTTTTTATACATACAGGCGGGGATACGCTTACCATGTCACTTAAGCTGCTTCATGAAGTGCGGAAGCAGGGTTTTTCCGCAGACATTGACCCTGAAGTCAAAGGCTTTAAGTCTCAGTTTAAACGCGCGGAGCGTGAAAAAGCCGGGTATGTCGTAATTATCGGTGAAGATGAACTTGCATCAGGTCTGGCTACTGTTAAAAGCCAGAAAACCGGCACGCAGGAAAAAATTCCTTTCGACGGGATTGCCGGTTTAATAAAACGGTAGCTTTATCGTTTTACGCTTCAGTGAAATCGTGTAGTATTTTCTGCTACACGATTTTTATGTTTATGACTACATGCTGTTGTCAACATAATACCTTGCATAACTTTAAAATCAGTTCTAATGTATGTAAAAAAAAAGAGTAAACGGGGGCCTTTTTTATGAATACTTTTCTCGCTGAGTATAAGAATAAGCTGATCTCTGCTGAAAAAGCAGCTGAACTTGTTAAGTCCAATGATATAATTGATTATGGGATGTTTGCCACAAAACCGGTTGATTTTGATGTGGCGTTGAGTCAGAGAGTCGGTCAGCTTTCAAATGTCTGTATACGAGGTACAGGAACTGTTCCTCCATTCCCTGCTGTCATTCAGAATGATCCGGAACAGAAATCTTTCATGTATTTCAGCTGGTACTTTACCCTTCTTGACAGGATGGCCGGAGATAAAAATCTTGCATGTCACCTGCCGTTCAATTATCATGAAGCTACACTGCTGGCATATCACCATCGGGATCTTATTCATCTGAAACCAAGGGTATGGGTTGCCCAGGTGACACCCATGGACAGAAACGGCTGTTTTAATTTCGGACTGGGCAATTCGCATAACAGAGGACTTGCGCTCTGGGCCGATATTACAATCGTTGAAGTAAATGAAAACATGCCGAGATGCCTTGGCGGTAATGATGAATACATTCATATAAGCGAAGTAAATTATATTATTGAAGGGAAGAATACTCCGGTATTCACCACTCCAAAAATGCCTGAAGCTTCAGCAGAAGAGAAAAGAATTGCTGAATTTATTATGCCGCATATTGAAGACGGGTCATGCCTTCAGCTTGGTATAGGGTCACTCCCGAATGCCATAGGTGAGATGATTGCGGCGTCAGAACTTAAAGACCTTGGAATACAGAGCGAAATGTTCTGTGATGCAATGGTTACTATGTATGAGTCTGGAAAAATCACCAATGCCAAAAAAACTTTTGATATAAATAAAAGTACATACTCCTTCTGTCTCGGAACAAAGGAGACTTATGATTTTATTCATGATAATCCGAGAACTGCATCATGTAAGGTGCATCATACCAACAACCCTGACTTTGTAGCTATGAATGATAAGGTCGTTTCAATTAATAATATAGTTGAGGTTGACCTTCTGAGTCAGGTCTGTTCAGAAACTTCCGGCTTAAGGCAGATATCCGGTACAGGGGGACAGCTTGACTTTGTAATCGGTGCATTCCATTCAAAAGGCGGGAAAAGCTTTCTCGCTTTCAAATCGACTTACAAAGACAAACAGGGTAACCTCCATTCAAGAATAAAACCTCTGCTTAAGCCGGGCTCTGTTGTGACTGTGCCAAGGACAATGGTTCAGTATCTTGTTACTGAAAACGGAATTTATAACATGAAAGCAAGGTCAGTATGGGGCCGTGCGGAATGCCTCATAAACCTTGCCCATGAAAATTTCAGGGAGGAGCTGATTAAATCCGCCCAGGAAATGAATATCTGGTCCAGAACAAATAAGGTGCCATTCTGATAAAAAGGATACCGGATGAGGCTATTCTTTAGCCTCATCCGTTTTTTTGCCGCTTTCCAGAAAACGGATATCGTTTCCGATTATTTTTATCCTGGATTGAGTTTTGCCGTTATCATCCTCCCATCTGTCCTGCCTTAGAGAACCTATAACCATAAGGCGTTTACCTTTTGTGACATTTTTTGAACATATCTCGGCGATTTTTTCCCATGTTTCCACTTCAATGAAGGATACCCTGGGAGGCTCGTCACTTTTTGAAAAATGATTAATCGCCAGAGAAAATGAACAGACTGATTTTCCTGTTTTTGTCTTCCTTAATTGCGGTTCATGAGTTACAAAACCTTCAATCGTAGCATTTGAGTAATTCTGCATAAGGCCTCCTGTCTTTTATTTTACTGCCTGATAAATGCAGTTGTTCTTTGCTATAAAACGAATCCCGGGCCTGTTTTTTAAAAAAATTTTGAGTTTTTAGGATAAAATCTGAAAAAAATTTTAAAAATTGCACGTTTGACTTGAATCAGCCCCCTTTTTTGTATTTTTTATAAATAACTGAGTGCTATGTTTAAAAAGAAAATAGAGATATACTGCTGCACTATGTTGTGTATAATAGTATTATACCTTTGTGCCCGGTTGCCCCTTTATGCTTCTGATAAATATATTGCCGCAGGTTACTATAACAATTATCCCTATGAATATCTGAACAGCGAGGGTAAACCATCAGGTTTTGTTGTTGAACTCTTTACTGAGATTGCTCAAAAAGCCGGAATTAATTCTGAACTGCTTCTGCTTCCGCCGGAAAGAATGGCTCAAATTCTCTCAAGAGGGGAATCGGCTATTATAATCGGAGGTGTGGATAGTGATGTTTATAAGGAATATTTATTTGCAGGCACAGCTCTTGATATATCATTCAGCTTCGTGTCACACAGAGAATCATTGATATCTGATTTCAGAGATTTAAAAAACAGAAGCGTTGTAATTACGGGACATGAAATTTTGTCTGAACATTTATCCGACATAATCCGGAATTTTTATCATTCTAAAACATTGTATATCAGTAATCCTGATACTGCAATGATGCTGCTTTCATCAAAGGGGTGCGATGTTGTTTGTATCATGAGTGAAAAACTCAAAGAGATTATGCCCCATATTTCAAATGATTCAATTTATGAGCTGGAGATTAATCCCGGAAGATTCAGATATGGATATTTTGTCAGGAAGGGTAATGATAAACTGCTGAATGATATCAGATCCGGTTTATCCGCAGTTTATTCCAGCGATGATTACAGTAGAATTTATTGCAGGTGGTTTAAACAGGAAGAGAATAATGCAGTATTAAATAAAAGTTTTTTGCTTCTGTGGTTTCTTGTCTGTTCTTCCGT
>DINC01000020.1:7848-14306 GCA_002425885.1 Spirochaetia bacterium UBA5550
CTTCAGGAATACTCATTCTTGATTCATCCGGAAGGATTCTGCATTTTAACGAGGCGGTTAAAAAAATTTTCGGTGTAATTGAACCGGAAGAGATTCTGAATCTTGATGTGATTGAAAGCCCCAATTCAACTGAATGGTTTAAAGCAAGGATAAAGAACTATCATTCAGTTTCAATTGAATTTAAATATGATTTTGAACTTATAAAAAATACAGGCTTTTACAAAACATGGAGAGAGGGGACAATTATTATAGATGCCTGCATATTCCCTTTTTCAATTCATGCGGAAGAAGTTGATCCCGGATATATATGTTATCTTCATGATGTGACAGAAACAAGGACTCTTTTTCAGAACAGGAATGAGGCTGCACGAAGTTATGAAGTAATATTTGATTCTATAAGAGACGGCCTCTGGGAGTGGACTCTCGAAGATGACAGCATCAGGATAAACAGGCAGCTTGTTAATCTTCTGGGATACCGTAAAGAGTTTCTGCCGGAAACTTTTTCAGGTTTATGTAATCTTATTCATCCTGATGAAAGGATTGAAATTTCAGGAACTATAAAAGAAAAGATTACGGCCGGGAGAGCTTTTACAGTTGAATACCGGATGCTTAAAAGTGATGGTTCATGGCTATGGATAAGGAGCAGGGGGGATGTTATTGAGTGGGACCATGAATTGATGCCGGTTAAAGTTATTGCTGCTCATACAGACATCTCGCGCAGTGTGATTCCTGATAAAACAGATAATGGGGTATTAATTATGCAAAAAGATGATACCGGCTACAACAAATATAGTCCGGCTGATTCCTTTGATGGACGAAAAGCTCTGATTGTTGATGATAACTGCCTTATTACTCTCCATCTGGCGGATCTTTTAACCCGTATGGGCTTTCTTTGTGTAAATGCCATGAGCGGAATTGAAGCAATTGAAATAATAAAGCGTGATAATGAGTTTGATATTGTTCTCATGGATCTTGAAATGCCTGAACTTGACGGCATGACTACCATGAAGCTTTTAAAGGATATAAAAAATGATATTCCTGTTATTGCAAATACCGGGCACTGTGATTCAAACTGTACGGATGACCTTCTGGGATCAGGATTTGATGATGTTGTCAGTAAACCTGTGCAGGAATTGATACTTCTGGAGAAAATCGGGAGACTTCTGGAGTCAGCAAAACATATACATAGAAACTGAAACCTCTCCCGTAAATAGATTATTTTTTACATAAAAATATTTCATCCTCAAATAGAGGACAAAATTGAATTGATTTCCTGAAAACGTAAATTATATTGTATTTATAAATTAAAAAAACGGGTAAACCCGTAAAAGTTCGAAGAAGATCTTCCGGAGGATAAAACAGTGAAAAAGTTTTCAGCTATTCTTTTCTCATTAATACTGGTAATCAATGTGGCGGGGTGCAAAAAAGATGAAGCACCAAAAACGGCCGCTAACAATGGTATTGTTAACTTCATGACCGGCGATGTTTCAATCACATCAGATGGTAATACTGTAAAAGCAAATGTCGGTGACGCAATTACTCAGGGTATGATTATTAAAACAGGAACTAAAGCTGTTGTAGATATACATTTCAGCGGCAGTGTAATAAGGATACTTGAAAAAAGCAGCGTTGTTATGAAAGAGCTCATTAAAGACCTTTCATCAAATAAGGAACTTTCGGAGTTTTATATTGAAAACGGTAAACTTTTTTCCAAGGTTTCCAGAAAACTTGTAGAGGGTGAGAAATTCAGTGTTACATCTCCCACAGCAGTTGCCGGTGTCCGCGGAACAGAGTTCCTTGTTGAAGAGGAAAATGGTAAAAGCAGAATCTCATGTATAGAAGGTACAGTTGCGGTTAAAGAACCTGAAAAAGCTGATACTGACTATGTGCTTGTTGAAGCCGGGAAAGAGGCTGAAATTGAAAAAGGGAAGCCGGTATCTGTAAACGATCTTAAACAGCAGAATCTTGAAAATATCAAGAGGATAAAAGATGAGATTAAAGAACTCCGTGAAGATATAAGAAAGAAATTTGAAGAGCAGCGTGAAGAGATCAGAAAAGCTGTTGTTGAGCAGAAAGAGGCCAATAAACAGAGAGTTGAAGACCAGAAGGCTTCGGATAAAGCAAATGTTGAAGCTATAAAAGGATCAGCAAAAGAGCAGGCGGAGCAGATTAAAGGTGATATTTCAGGAAAACAGGAAGAAACTAAAGAGGCTGTAAAACAGTTCCAGAAACCTGATGTAAGCGGTGCTAAACCGGAAATTAAAAAGTTTGATATAAAGAAACCCGGCTCGGAAGAATAAATCGTAAATTTCTCTCCTTCCCCATACTCTTACGGGGAAGGCCGGGAGGGGGAGCCGTCTCTCTTACCATCTGCTCTCCCATATTCTTTTCAGTTCAGCTTTCCATTTTCTGTTTTCAAAAGTCCGCGCTCTCCATGTTTCACCAGCTGTAACTTCGCTCTCCAGAACATTGAGAGCTTTTTCATAATTGAACTCTCTCCACATGGTTCCTGCTTTGAATATGTATTCAGTGGCTCTTGTTTTAAGAAGTCTGTCTGTTCCGGTTTTATAATCAAAAATTTTCCAGTGCGACCCTGCATAAAAAATAAATTCAGGATCAGATGTTTCCATAAGAAGCTCAAATCCTCTATGGAAGTTAAATTTTTTCCACTCTTTACCCGCATAATAAATATGACGTGCGCTTTTCAGTTTACCCAGCGCCTCGAGACCTGTTGTGTAATCATATCCCGTCCAGAATCTTCCGGCTCTGTAAAGAAATTCAGTATTTCCTGATTTTATAAAAAAATCCATCCCGCGTTCGAAGTTGAAAGATTTCCAGAATATTCCTGCTTTGTGGATATACTCAGGATTACCTGCTGATATGAGTCTGTCAAGGCCCCGCTCAAAGTCGAACCAGCTCCAGTGACGCCCCGCAAGGTAAATAGCTTCGGCATCTGCAAGTCTGAACAGCTCATTTATATTATCAACACAGCAGGATTCACCATGTTCAACACCGTTTTTGTATATTTCGAGGGCTGCGGATTTACAGGTATCACTCATGCTCCCCCTCCTGACTGTCTGAGCCGTCTTTCAGGTTTTGATGTACTGATTTTAATACTCCTGCCAAAGGGGGGCGAAAATTTTTCATCTCTGTTTTCACTGATTAGCCATAGAGTGTTTTTGTATTTTTTTAAGCTGTCCATATCATATATATATCCGTCTGTAATAACAATGAGAAGCTCGCTGTGATTATCCATGTAGGTGTTAAAAAGTGAAGAGAAGTATGTGGTCCCGCTGCTGCCGGTTTTAATGTATCTCCAGTCCCCCTTTTTATATTCATATGGTTTTCCGTTGCGTGATGATTTAACGAATAGATCTCCCTGTTTTTCAGGGACAAAAATTGTTTCATCGATGCACAGCAGGTAAACCCTGAATTTTTTTAATAAAGCTTCTATGATTCCGAAAGCTGATTCGATATCTCCGGGCCTCATTACCATTGACCCTGATACATCTACAACAACAGTAATAGCTTCTCTGTCTTTAAAGGCTCTCCCCGGTGAATAAATGCCCTGTGACATATAACGCCTGTTAAATTTCCGGCTTGTGTATTCCCATTCATTGGACTGCGCTGTAATGTCAACAATACTCTTCAGTTTCTCCTGCCACGAGAGGTCTGTTTTCTGAGGAGCGTTGATGAGTGATGTGACCTCCATGAATATCCGTTCTTCACGGCAGAATTCATCTTTACGGGCGAAATTCATAAAATGGTTGAGTTTTGATTCAGCCACATTCAGGTCGGTTTTTCTGTTCATTATATGCACTCCGGTGGGAACCGGATCGCCGGAACTGCTTTCAAACATGAGTCCATCCATATTTTTGATGCGTGTATATTTCTCCATAGGCGCTTTGTTATATGAAAGATCCAGAGAGTTGAGTGCGTCAGCCAGGTCGTCTATGGCAGACCTGCTCTGCATACTGAGTCCGGAACCGCTGTCGGACTGCGGATTAAACCTGAGTTTTTTAATCTCCTCCTGCGGCAGCTTTTTCAGCCAGATGTAGACCTCCTCCCAGATGGGATCAAAATTATCTGTTTCTGAAAAGAAGTCTTCGGATATAACAGGGAGTCCTGCTGGGAGTATGAGCTCCGGTACATCATTGAGATATTGTGATTTTTTTGAAAAAAAAGTTTTCCGGTTCTCACGGATATAAGAGTTTATAATCATATCCTGTGCAAGATTCTGAAGGTAGGTATCTCCATCCCTGTTCCCGCGGTGATCATGGTTCAGCACTATGTGAAGCATTTCATGTACAAGGAGGCCGGTCAGTTCATCATCAGTCATTGTATCGATGAATTCAGGATTGTAGAATAATGAAAGCCTTGAAAGATATATTACAAGAGCGAGAGTAGGGAGGTTGCTGTCAGGAATTAAATCTACTCCCTGGTAAAAATACGATGCGAACCTGCTCTTTCTCCAGAGCGATTCAAGAACCAGTTCGAGTTTTACTGTTTCAGTAATAGTCTGCATCAGTTCAGAAGTGATCCGTATTTATCTTTCAGTTCAATTATAACTTCATGGTCGCCCAGTGACTTGATGGCTTCAGGGATCAGGGTAAAGATTCCGCATTCTTTGATCAGAAGAAAGAAGTATGCCATACGTATATCGCCCCTTGAGTAGCCGATAAACTTCAGTATGTTGCCAAGAATTTTTATATCTTCAGGAGAAAGTCTCCCTGATGTCTGAATTGCTCTATCCTTCATGATCTCAAGAGTTCCATTCAGAGCCCAGAGAAGATCCTCCGAAGAAATTTCACGTTTTTTCAAAAGGGAGAGTTTTGTATCATCTCCACGCAGAATATCCTCTGAGCTTATCTGCCTTGGCGCTGTAAGCTGCATGATAAAGTCGCTCCCTGCAATATTACCGATGAGTGAGTATATTGTTTTTTCAAGTGTACTGTCGGCACTGCTGCCGAAGTATTCTTTAAGCGATTCATCTGTATCGAGTTTATATGAGTGAAGCAGAGCATTCGATACCTGGTGCCATCCCCGCGGATTCGGATTTATGTTCTGCTCATCCCAGAGTCTTTCTGGAAAAGTAGAAATGTATCTGAGAATTGACGGGTGAATACCCTCTGCATGGCCCCACGTAAGCCAGTCCTCTGCTGAAGGCTTCAGGTGGAATATAGCAAGCCTTCCGTCAAGCGCGGAGTCATCGAATTCCGTTATGGTTGTGTCGTCCTCTTCACCTAAGTTCCCTGCAAGAATGATTGAGGTTTCCGGTGGGAGGAGGTGTTCTCCGCATTTACTCTCAGTTATAATCTGGAAGAGTGTCTGGATCACAGTAGGATGTGCCCTGTTAGATTCATCCAGGAACCAGAGTATCCCTTTGCAGCCTTCCGGAACCACTGCAGGAGGTATAAATCTGGGCCTGAAATATATCATCTGTTTCGATTCATGATCCGGCACAGGATACCCGCCAAGGTCAACATTCTCCTTGAAAGCAAGGCGCGTATCAATGAACCAGTAGTTCATCTCATCAGCAATCTGCTTTACTACTGCTGATTTTCCGACTCCCGGATGACCGAGAATCTTGAGCGCGTAGTTAAGACAGGGCCCTGCCTCAAGGTATTTTTTTATTATATCAACAAGTTCATTTACCGTTATTTCCGAAGCTGTCTTTTTCAAGTTAACACCTCAAATTTCCGTCTTTAGCAGCCGTTAATGTGACTGCTGTTACCATTGAAAGACAGGTGTTCTCATTGTCCAATTATTTTTGTCAGTTTTTTCGTTCACGCTTCAGTTGATATTTCAATCCCAACGGGCAAAAAATTTTTTTAAAAAAAAGGAGTCTCAAGCGTAGTAATGTTAAATCCGTAAAACCGGGATAAATTTTTTTTATGGATGATAACTGATTTAAATAACAGGAGAAATTTAATGACAGAGATTTTACCAGCAGAAAGCATAATTAATAAAATATATCTCTTTCGCGGAGTAAATGTCATGCTTGACCGTGATCTGGCGGAGCTATATGGGATAGAAACAAAAAGACTTAAAGAGCAGGTTAAAAGGAATATTGAAAGATTTCCGGATGATTTTATGTTTGAGCTGACTAAAGAGGAATTTGAAATTTTGAGGTCGCAAAATGCGACCTCAAAGATGGAAGGTAGAGGCGGCGCGAGATACCTTCCATACGCATTTACAGAACATGGAGTTTTAATGCTCTCAAATGTTCTTAATAGTGAAAGAGCTGTAAAGGTAAGTATTCAGGTGATACGTGCCTTTTCTAAGCTTCGTCAGATGCTTTCAACCCATGAAGAATTGAAAAAGAAAATAGAGGAGATGGAGAACAGATATGACCATCAATTCAGGATTATATTTGATGCCATTAAACAGCTGGTAGATGAGGATTTAAAACCAAAAAGAGATATCGGTTTTGAACGGGATAAACAATAAATATATTA
>DINC01000021.1 GCA_002425885.1 Spirochaetia bacterium UBA5550
TTATATTGCTATAACAAGTTACCCCGATTTGATCACTATTAAAGATGAAGTTCTTGAAATAGATTATTACCTCCCTAAATTACGCTATCCGGCTGGTGAAAAGATAACACTGGATACAGCTATCAGAGTTTATGAACAATTTCAAAAGATTGAAACGGTTCTTAATGAGTATGCCAGAGGTGTCTTTTAACAGATTCAGGCATATATAATTAATAATACCGGAAATAATCTTTTTTTCCCATAATGAAACAGGAGACCCCCTCTTGTTTTTTTTGATTGACGAAAAGCTGCACAATTGAGGTTTTCTGTGATAAATACTTTTCTTTTGAAGGAGAAAAAATGACATCAATAGGAACGCCGGCCGGGAAGTCTCAGACACGTCTTATGATGCTTGGTTCAGGGGAATTGGGCAAAGAGGTTGTAATTGAGGCCATGAGGCTTGGAATATATGTAATTGCCTGCGACAGGTATGATGGCGCGCCTGCAATGCAGGTTGCACAGGAATCTCATGTTTTTAATATGCTGGACGGCGCAAAGCTCCGCGAAGTTGTGAAGCGGGTTAAGCCTCATTATATTGTGCCTGAGATTGAGGCTATAGCAACAGACACTCTTCTTGAACTGGAGAACGAGGGGTTTAATGTGATCCCCAATGCTATGGCTACAAAGCTCACTATGAACAGGGAGGGGATAAGGCGTTTTGCTTCGGAGAAGCTGGGACTTAAAACTTCACCTTACAGGTTTGCTGATAATAAAGAAGAGTTCCTTGCGGCAGTGAAGGATCTGGGATTTCCATGTGTTGTAAAGCCTATCATGAGTTCATCCGGAAAAGGGCAGAGTATAATCCGCAGTGAAAGTGATCTTGACCGCGCATGGGGCTATTCACAGTCAGGGAGCAGAACAGGCGCGGGCCGTGTTATTGTTGAGCAGTTTATCAATTTTGATTATGAGATTACTCTCCTTACAGTGCGCCATAAAGCGGGGACAACTTTTGTTGATCCTATCGGCCATCTTCAGATTGACGGGGATTACCGGGAATCGTGGCAGCCTCATCCCATGAAGGGGAATGTGCTGGAGGAGTCGAAGCGTGTGGCAAAAGTAATCACTGACGGTATAGGGGGCTACGGTATTTTCGGAGTTGAGCTTTTTATTCGCGGGGATGAGGTCTTTTTCAGCGAAGTTTCACCGCGGCCCCATGATACAGGTATGGTGACAATGATCTCACAGAATATGTCGGAGTTCGAGCTTCATGTCAGGGCGATTTTAGGGCTCCCTGTGACTTCTCTCAGGCAGTACGGCCCTGCTGCTTCTGCTGCGATTCTTGTGGATGGTGATACTGATGATGTTACATTTGAGTATGTTGATGAAGCGGTGGCAGAGGATTTTACTGCTATAAGGATTTTCGGCAAACCTGAGGTTCGCGGACACAGGAGGATGGGGGTTGGCCTTGCTCTCGGTTCATCAATAGAAGAGGCAAGGGAGAAGGCTCGCAGAGTCAGGGATGCGGTGAGGTTTAAGTTAGGGTGAGAAATTGCCTCTGATTATCTAATTGACAAATGCTGCAGATTAGAGCAGTTAATATTTGCAATAATTCTCTTCCTGTCATCCCCGCGAAGGCGGGAATCTATTTTTCCATATTTTAGATTCCGGTACGATTTTATCACTCAGGCCGGAATGACAAAGATTAAAGAAACAGGGAGCTTACAGATTCCCCGTTATGAATTCTTCTTATTGCCTCTCCGAACAGAGGAGCTATCGAAAGCACCTGCATGTTTCTCAATTTTTTATGATCCGGAAGAGGAATTGAATTTGTAAAAATTATCTCTTTGAAATTTGCGTGCTTCAGATTATCTACCGCATTTTCAGAGAGTACAGGATGAGAGAAAAGGCAGTAAACATCATTAGCCCCTCTTTCTTTAAGAGCATCAGCAGCTTTTGATATTGAGCCCGCTGTGTCAGCTATGTCATCTATCAGGATACAGTTTTTGTCTTTTACTTCTCCGATAACATTCATTATATCAACAACATTTGCCTCAGGCCTTCTTTTATCAATAATAGCAAGACTGGAGTTCATCTTTTTCGCGAGAAACCTGGCCCTGTCCACACCGCCTGCATCCGGAGAAACAACCACAACATTTTCAAGTGTAAGGCTCTTGAGATAATCTATTGCAATGGGAGATGCATAAAGGTTATCAACCGGTATATCGAAAAAACCCTGTATCTGGTCAGCATGAAGATCCATTGTCAGGACCCTGTCAGCTCCCGTAACCTGTATTATATTTGAAACTACTTTTGCAGAAATCGGAACCCTGGGCTCAACTTTGCGATCCTGCCTCGCGTATCCGAAATATGGAATTACAGCCGTTATGCGCGATGCAGAGGCTCTTACTGCAGCGTCGATCATAAGAAGAAGTTCCATTATATGATCATTTGACGGATTGCATGTTGACTGTATTATAAATACATCATGAGCACGGACATTATCCTTCAGTTTGACAGAGATTTCCCCGTCCTTGAAGCGCTTAAGGTCTATGCCTGAAAGCTCAGTCCCAAGATATTGCGCTATCTCAAGTGCAAGCTCTCCGTTAGATGAGCCTGAAAATATCTTTAAAGGGCTGTTATTCATCTGATTTGTCCTCGGTTTTCTTCGCAACATATTTCTCCAGTGAAATCAGCTCATCGCGTGTATTTATTCCTCTACCCTCAACAGGGTCCTGAAGAACGACTGTTTTGACAGTAAAGCCTGCCTCAAGCACATATCTTAATGCGTCGGGAAGATAGTATTCCCTCTGAGCATTATTTGTATCAATCCGTTTAAGACCCTCAAAAAGGAGTCTGCTGTTAAATATATAAGTGCCGCTGTTGACTTCCGTAATTTTTCTCTGTTCATCAGTGGCATCTTTCTCTTCAATTATAGCAGAGAAAGACCCGGAGTCATATATGATTCTGCCGTAACCGGTAGGATTATCCTGGATCATAGTAAGAACTACTGCACCGCAGTCAGGTTTTTCAATTTCACGGACTAAAGCCTGAAATGTTTCAGGCTTTATCAGCGGAACATCGCCGCATGCGACAACTATATCCCCGTCATAATCTTTAAAATATGATTCAGCCTGCATTACAGCGTGGCCTGTCCCCAGCTGTTCGTGCTGCCAGACAAAATTCACCCTGCCGTTGAGTTGCTGTATGACATCATCCCCTTTATAGCCCACAACCACAAGAATATCATTTATCCCTGCAGTATTAAGGCTATCCACAACATGTCCGATTAGAGGTTTTCCGCAAAGAGGATGAAGTACTTTGGGGAGCTCGGACTGCATCCGAACCCCTTTTCCTCCGGCAAGAACAATCGAAGAAATATTCTTAATTGTCCGTCTCCTGAAAATAGTTATTCTGAGGCGCAAGGATTCGAACCTTGGAATGCCGAGACCAAAACCCGGTGCCTTACCACTTGGCGACGCCTCAATTGTGTGTAAGTATTATCAGCAAAAAACTAATGACACATTTCTCAATATCTCTTTAGAATGTCAATCATTAATTTTTTCGACATTCCATATTAATCAGAAAAACCCTGTTTCCTCCCCTTTCAAGCTCTTCTGCGGCCAGCCGGGAAGTCTGAGAATCCTTAAAAACCCCGTAGACCGAAGACCCTGAGCCTGACATAAGGGCAAAATCCGCCCCGAAATCATACATCTGATTTTTAAGTATTTCAAGTCCGGGGTGCTGCTGAAAAACAGGTTTTTCAAAATCATTTATAAAATACTTTTTCCATTCTGATGGTTCATCAAGCAGAGAACAGAGTTCATTTTTTCTTCGCTGCAGTTCCGCTCCGGTATAGAGATTATCATGCCCTCTTTTAAGCGAGGAGTATGCCATTCCGGTATTTACATGAATTCCGTTATTCACCAGTACAACCGGGAGTTCCAGGCTGCGGTGAATCTGCTGAAGGATTTCGCCTCGCCCCTCTGCAAAAGCCACCCCCCCTTTTAGAAAAAAAGGAACATCAGAACCGCTATCAGCAGCGGCTGAAAATAAAGGCTCATCCTGCCGGAGATTTAATGCCTCTCTTACCAGTTCGAGAGCTGCTGCAGCGTCACTGCTCCCCCCCCCTATACCGGCACCTGAAGGGATATTTTTTTCAATTGAAAACCTTAAATATCCCCCAAGAGATAGAGCTTTCAGATACTTTTTCACGGCAATTGATATCAGATTTTCCTCAGAAGAAATCTCCTTAAGAATATCAGCACATACCCCTCCGGAATTAATAATCTCCACATTAAGTGATTTTTCCCGGGGTCCCACCTCAAATGACTCCAGTTTTAAAAGATCAGAAAGGCCAATTTCAGCCATTATGCTCAGCAGGTTGTGAAAATTATCACTTCTCCTGTTTAGCACCTGAAGATGGAGATTGAGCTTCGCAAAAGCTTTACGGCTTGTCAAAAATTCTCTCTGCATATTTATTATATTTTCTGAATTCTGATTATATGACAAAATTTATGAAAAGTCAAGAATAATACAGAGTCCCGCGCTTATACGGGTAATAAAATTGTGCAGTTTTAAATATTTAACTTGAAATAAAGGGGGAATCTGCTTGATTATTTCTTTTAAAGATAATACTATTCCGGGTTGATAAATTGGACTATTTACTCATATTTTCACATACAGCAGCCGCTTCAGTCTCTCTATACCTGTTTCTTCTTCATATCGTTAAACGCCGGAAATTTACAATAAACCGGGTATTCTCTTTTATCTCATTCGGATTGTTTATCCAGTATTCTCTCTTTATTGCCATTTTAATATTCCCCGGCCTTGCAGCGGAAAAAGGCCTTCTTAATATCCTGATTTTTATTCCTCTTGTTATTTTTACTGCAACTCTGCTTATTTCAATACTGCACCCGCTTGGAAAAATCAGGCAGAACATACCGGCTTCCGCAGCAGCACTCCTTTTAATAATTTCAGATAGTGCGTTTATTTTTCTATACTCCCCTATTCTGACTTTCGGGCAGGGTATGGAGATCCCGAAAAACAATACTACTAAAATACAGCTGGCACTGATTATTCTTCTTATGGCTGTTGCCCCTATGCTCCTGCTGCTAAGAACAGGCAGGCACAGCATGAACCGCATACGCAACACTGTCCTGTATTACATTACCGGAGTTCTCATCTCCTATATTATATTTATTGCTGTTTACTTCACAGGCCATCACTTTGCCGGGATCAATCTTCTGCAGAATCCTTATGCCTCAATTCCTGTAATACACCTTCTCATTATAACAGGGTATCTACTCCTTGACCTGAGGCACAACGACTTCAGCAGGTTCTACAGAGAGACTCTGCTGATAATTATCAGTTTCTTTATTTATGCTGCGCCTTCATGGTTTTTTCTGAATTACACAGCAGCACTTAATCTTCAGCCACTATTTGCGCTGCTGCTGAACTCCTCGGTAATTTTTTTGTGGCTTGTTATATCATACAGGGTTCTTAATCCTTTACGGGAATTTCTGCGTCACAGCAGGCTTAACAGGCTGACAAATGAAGTTAACAACATACTGGTCCCTATCCATGAATTAAGAAAAATCACAGATATGGAAAAATTCTGGACCTTTATTACACAGGATAACTTTCAGGGCCTCCAGAAGGGATTCGGTATTCAATCTGCCTACTTCATGCTCATTAACAGAAAGGATAAAGGGTATCATTTCACCTATGGATTCGGCCCGGGGATTGAACCCGATTTTTTAAGCAGGGAGAGCGTAATAGTCAAACAGCTCTCTTCATATAGCGGGATATTTGAAAAATCCTATCTTCTGACAGACAGTAATCTCGAGGGTTCAGAAAACGAGATTAACGATTTCTTTACAGCCAACAACCTGGAATCAGTAATTCCCTTCAGAAACATGTCAGGTGTGGTTGTCGGTTTCCTTTTCCTCGGATCAATTTCAGGGAAGAAGGGTTTTAACGCGGATATTCTTGATGCACTTGAAATTTTCAGGATTAAACTTCAGAATCTCCTTACAACAGGAATTATTCTCGATGAAGTTACAGCTGATCAGGTAAATGACCATGACCGGATTGTTGTTAATACAATTAAGAAAAGGATATTACCGGATGAAATGATATCTATACCGGGGGTAAGGATCAGCTCTCTCCATATAAACAACTCCCCGGCAGGCGGTGATTATATCGACAATGTCAAAATCGGCAAAGACAGTTCTATTCTTTTTATGTCAGACACTTCGTATTCAGGAATAGACTCAGCATTAATCGCTTTGCAGCAGTATTCAATTCTACATTCCCGCACAATGATCTTTAATTCAGCGGAAAAAGTTCTTAATACCATGAACCAGGTTCTTAAAACGTCAAGGTTATCAGGGAGTTACGTCAAATCCGCCTGTGTCATTATATCATCGGACGGGAATTTTACATACTCAAACGCTTCGTTTAATCCCCTCGTGATTTTTGATCATGATACAGGAAAAATAAGCGAAGTTGAAACACCGGGGAAACCTCTTGCTGTTGAGATGAACTACAGGTACACCATGACATCAGCAAAACTTAGGGAGGGCTCCATAGGTATACTCTACTCAAGCGGCCTGACCTCCTCATGCAATGATGCAGGTGAGCCTTTTACATTGGACATGATTAAGGCAATAGCTGTCAGATTTTCACGGCAGAACCCCTCAATTATTACACGGGAATTATACCGAGAATTTAACCGTTTCACCGGCGGGAGACAGCAGACAAATGATATATCTTTAATAGTTTTTAAAAAGGTAAAGATTGCTGATGAATAAGGCAGCATCCGGTTTTTTAAAGAGCGTAACGAAATACAAAAAAATAATGATTATCATACAGGGCTCCCCTGACCCTGACGCGATTGCTTCATCTTTTGCAATTAAAGAGCTGCTTAAAAATCTCTCTATCGATTCTGAAATCTTTGCATTGAAATTTTTTTCAATGCAAAGATTTCAGAA
>DINC01000022.1:0-487 GCA_002425885.1 Spirochaetia bacterium UBA5550
ATACCCCCTAACATTTAAGGGGCTTGAGGGTTCAAAAATATATTATAAACAGTTTAAATCCAGATTAAGACAGTGCCTTTTCCGCTGCTTTCTGAAGTCTTTCAGGTGGGAACGGCTTTACTACGAAATCTTTAACACCGAGTTTAATGGCTTTTGTAAGGAGACTTTCCTGGCCAGGAGCTGTAACCATTATAATCCTTGCCGAAGGATCAGCTGAGAGTATCTCCCCTGCAGCCTCAATCCCGTCCTTTTCTCTCATGGTAATGTCCATAGTCACAAGATCCGGTTTGAGTTTTTTATAAAGTTCAACCGCCTCGTTCCCATTCTCTGCTTCGCCGATAATTTCATGTCCGGCCGGAACAAGGGCATCTTTTACAAGGGTTCTCATAAATTTCGCATCATCTACAATCAACACTCTTGCCATTTTAAAACTCCATAGTATTTTATATAAGTATAGATATCGCTGTGTTATATGTCAATTCATTGT
>DINC01000022.1:540-5535 GCA_002425885.1 Spirochaetia bacterium UBA5550
TTATACCCGTAAAAATTAAATATGCTTAACGATATGATCAGTTATAGTGTTTAGACTGACAATTTCGTCAACAGCACCTATCTCCACAGCCACTCTGTTCATCCCGTATACGACAGATGTCTCTTCATTCTGGGCTATTGTATGCCCCCCGGTTTTTTTTATCTTCATGAGTCCGTCTGCGCCGTCTCTCCCCATACCTGTCATAATTACCCCCACTGACCTTCCACCGGCATATTCAGCCACGGAATTAAAAAGTACATCAATCGAAGGCATATGGCCTGAGACTTTCTCAGCCTTGAAAATCTTTATTTTATACTTGTCCCCTTTTTTTACAAGAGCCATATGGGAGTGCCCTGGTGCGACATATCCATGCCCCGGCAGAACATCATCGCCGTCCTCCGCCTCTTTAACGGAAAGATTAGAGCTGTCATTAAGCCTCTTCGAAAATGCGGTGGTAAAACCCTCAGGCATATGCTGAACAACAAGGACAGGGGAGGGAAACTTTTCAGGAAACTTCTTAAAGACATTTATAAGAGCGGAAGGCCCCCCTGTGGATGTGCCTATTGCCACAACCTTTTCAGAACTTGCTTTCATGGTCCCTTTAAAGGCAACCCTGGATATATCCATCTGCTGTAATGGTGAGAGCTGACTTACATTGAGCCCCGAATTATGGACAGACCTGATTTTTTTTACAAGCAGATCGCCGATCTCTTCAATTGTCATGGAAAGAAGAGATGACGGTTTAGGAACAAAATCCACTGCGCCCAGTTCAAGAGCTTTGAATGTCGCATCAGCTCCATGCTGTGTAAGGACACTCATCATGATAACAGGTTTCGGCCTGCTCCCCATTATATGCTTAAGTGCCGCAAGCCCATCGAGAATCGGCATCTCGATATCCATTGTTATTACGTCAGGGTCCAGTTCCTGATTTCTGAAAATGGCTGTCTTGCCGTTATTGGCAGTACCAACAACAGTGATATCACTCTCCTTCTCAAGGATATCAGTTATGATCTTCCTTACAAGAGACGAATCATCAACAACCAGAACTTTAATCTTTTCAGACATTGCTCTTAAATCCTTTCACCAGGAGTTTAAGTGATTCTGTTTCAGGAAGAATCATAAGACTCCCCATAACCTGATCATCTTCAAAATAAAAGGCTGTTTCCATAACAATGGCGTAATCATGTTCTATGTTATGCATTACCAGCACTGAATCTATTACAGACTGCAGAAAATCATGCACGAAGATAGGAACATTAGGCTTAACTACCATGTTAGATTTTTCAGCATAAACATTCAGAATTGACGCGCCTATTATATTGGTAAGTTCCTTAAGCGCAGAGACTCCGTCTTCACTGAGTTCCTTTGTCGATTTTGTACTAAAACCATACAGCATATCAACAAGTTCAAACCCGACGTTCTCAGTAAGCAGAAGAAGAAGTGTGCCGTTTATTTCACCCTCAATACCCAGCATAACCCCGATATACGGCTCATTCAGCCCGCCGAGAAACTCCGGTATCTTTTCAACAGGGGTGAGTCTGACCTCCGGGATAGAGAGATCAATCCTTTTGGAAAGAATCTTTGAGATCGCTTCAGCAGCATTAGCGGCCCCCATATTTGAAATAAGGCTGAACTCATTCAGTTCATCCTTGTCAATATTCAGCTCGGTCTGTATATGAGAATCCGGTTTACCCTGACTGATAGCACTGTCAATATTCTGCTTCAGCTCCTCCCTGAACTCAGTCAAAGCGCCTTTAACTTTCTCTTCGAGCTCCGCATCCACCGGCTCAGCTGCAAGTTCAGCTACGGCGTCAACAGCAACAGTAATTTCATGTTCTTTTTTTACAGAGGAGTCTTCCGTTTCAGCCGGAGTTTCTGCAGTTTCATCAGAAATCCCATCTTCATCAGACCCGGATTGATCAGCAACGTCGGATTCCTGTACTTTCTCCTCATCTTCATCAAAAAGAAATACATCGGAGATATAGTTCGGTTTACCCTTTGCTTCAGCAGGTGTTTCAGTTAGTGTGACCTGGTCTGACAGAGAAAGGTCTTCACCTCTGCTGATGTAATCAGCTTCAGCGCTGGAGATCACCTTCTCCTCTTCTTCGAGCTCCTCGTAATCACCGGAATCAACCATACGGGACTTGATCACCTTCTCTCTCTCCTCCTGGGAGAGCTTCTCCTGCTGACTAATCACTTTATTAATCATAGCCTGAATATCAAGAATAAGGCATATGCTTCCATCACCAAGAATTGATGCACCCGCAAGGCCTTCAACTGTGGTATAGTTCTGTTCCAGTGATTTGATAACAATTTCCATCTTGCCTTCAAGGAAATCGACGATAAGCCCTATCTTTCTGCTGCCGTAACCGACAACAACGACCGGTATCTTTTCAGTACTCTTCAGTGCTGTTTTAATACCGATGAATTCGTTAAGGCGAAGAAGGGAGAGGATCTCGCCCCTGAGGTTTATCACCTCGTGTCCCTCAATTGTTGCTATATCAGTCTGCGAAATTTTAATGGTTTCAATAACATCAGAAAGAGGTATCGCGTAGACTTCACGACGGACTTTAACCATTATTGCCGGTATGATTGCCAGAGTGAGCGGGAATGTAAGTATAAAGCGTGTCCCCATACCCTTTTCTGTTTCGATACTTACAGTACCATTCAGCTCATTCACAATTTCTTTAACGACATTCATCCCCACACCGCGGCCTGAAATATCGGTAATTATCTTTGCAGTTGAGAACCCGGGAATAAAGATAAAATTAAATATATCCATGTCATCCATGTTCGCAAGAATTTCCGGAGTAGAAAGTTTCTTCTCAACCACTTTGGCTTTAATCGCCTCAGGATCAAGCCCCCGTCCGTCATCACTTATCTCAACAAATATCTGGTTCCCGCCCTGGTATGCATTCAGAGTAATTGTTGCTGTCTCCAGTTTCCCGAGACGCGCCCTCTCTTCAGTAGACTCTATCCCGTGGTCAACAGCATTCCTGATAAGGTGAAGAAGCGGTTCACCTATAACATCAATAACTTTTTTATCAAGTTCTGTATCTTCACCTTTAACTACAAGCTCAACATTCTTACTATGCTCTTTCGCGAGATCCCGCACCAGCCTGTTAAACCTGCTGAACACCTGGCCTATAGGAACCATCCTGGTCTTCATTATACCTGTCTGAAGGTCCTTGGCGATCCTTGACATCTGTTCCATCCGGTTTTTAAACTCGGTTATGACAGATTTGTTTCCAGAATATTTTCTGAGCTCTTCATAAAGCCTGTAAAAACCGGAGTTCGCTATTACAAGCTCACCAACATTATTAAGCAGCAGATCAAGCTTATCAATAGACACCTTGACAGTTTTAAGCATCGGGGTTTTCCGTCTGTCATGATCAACAGGGGAATCCGATCTGCGGCGCTCAAAAATATTGACATCCGTTTCATCCGCTTCATCAGGGGAATCATCGGGTTCTTCATCATAAGTAAAATCTTCTTTTAAATTTCCGTTATTATTTACAGTTTCCTGTTTCAACGGTTTTTCATTTTCAGATAGTTCAACTGCGAGGGGTGAGCCTATCTTAAGAAGCTCACGTCCGTCTTTCATAACTGTTGATATTCTTCGCAGTTCTATCTTCTCTATCTGATCAATATCACACCCTTTATAAATCTGGTTAAGCGGTGAATCACTTGTGTAGATTATCTTAAAAATATTTACTGTTTCATCTGCGCTCAACTCTTCCAATGCAGGGATAATCTTAATCACATCACCTGTTCTCTCAAGATTAGTAGAAATGAGCTGGCTTTTTACCCACTTCATTTGAGCGGATTCTTCAATTGTCACTGTAATTTCAAGGCACTCCCTGCCCTGTGCGATGGCTTCCCTTATACTGCCGCTCTCTGCGGAATTAAACGAAGTTTTAACCACAGCTTTTACCTGTGACGGTTTCTGTTTTAAATCTGCTTTAGCCGCAGAGTTATTACCAATCCTGGAATTTTCATTAACCTGATTGATCCTTTCCTGAAGCGGTTTCAGATTCTGTTGAGGTTCGACACCTGAAGCAACAAGTTCTATTACCTCGCTTATAACATCAAAGCATTTAAAGATAACATCAACAACTTCAGAAGTGACGGAGTTTGTCTTGTCCCGGATCCCCTGTAGAAGGTTTTCCATTCTGTGGGCAAGATCACTCAGATCATTCAGCCCCACAAAAGCAGCTGAACTCTTAAGAGAATGTGCTGCTCTGAAAATGTTATTAATTATTTCTTCATCTTCAGGATTCCTTTCCAGAACCAGCAGGTTTTTATTAAGCTCCTGAAGCAGTTCATCTGCTTCTTCAAGAAAAATATCCTGATACTCACCCAGAGAAAATGACATATCTCACTGCTCCATTGTTTTAATTATCGCCACTATATAATGCGCCTGATGCTTCCATAGCTTTTTTTCTATCAGCCTCTTCAAGAAACATTGAAAGCGACATATTAAGAATAACTATAAGCCTGTCTTTAAGACGGCCTATACCAGTTATAAAATCTTCGGATACACCTGTAATAAGTTCTGAAGGGGGATCAACATTTGTAAAAGGTATTCTGACAACCTGGTAAACATTATCCACAAGAAGGCCCACCTGTTTCCCCCCTGTTTCAACCACAATAATCCGCGTTAAATCTGTTATATCACCTTTCGGGAACCCGAACCTGATTCTTACATCAACAACAGGTATGACATTACCACGGAGATTGATAACACCTTTGATAAAGTCGGGAGTGTTGGGGAGCCTTGTTATATCAGGATATCTTAAAATCTCATGGACTCTGAGTATATCAACTCCATATTCGACCTCATCAAGCATAAAGCTCACAAGCTGTATTACTTCACTATCAACATTTTCATCAACAGCTGATGAGCCGTTATCTTTATTGGCGCTTTTTACTTTCTGAATAATTTTATTAACATCCATACGGGTTTCCCTTTATAACCTTTTCAAAGATTATTAT
>DINC01000310.1:0-12276 GCA_002425885.1 Spirochaetia bacterium UBA5550
ATTTAAAGTAACTATAACAGGTTGAAGAATTCTAATCGAATATCTTCAAACAAAATTGTGAGGTCAAAATGCTTAAAATTGAAGAAAATAAGGTGGTAACCTTCGAATATACACTAAAAAACGATAATGGCGATATACTTGATTCATCAGCAAGCCATGCTCCCCTGGTTTACATACACGGTTCAGGAAACATTATACCGGGACTTGAATCTGAACTTGAAGGTAAACAGATTGGTGATAAATTTGAGGCGACAATTGCTCCGGAAGATGCTTACGGAATAAGATACGACGAGCTTATTCAGAAAATTGAGAGAGAAAAACTCGCTCATCTTGATACAATCGAAGTGGGAATGCAGCTTCAGGCTTATGATGAAGAGGGGATGCAGATCCTGACTATTGTTGAAGTTTCTGATAAGGATGTAACTCTTGACGGGAATCACCCTCTTGCAGGTGAAAGACTTCATTTTGATGTAGAAGTAATTGGCATCAGAGATGCCACTGAGGAAGAAGCAATGTTCGGACTCAATACTGGTCAGGGCGGATGCGGCGGCGGATGCAGCTGCGGTGATGACTGCTGCGGCTGTTAATCCCGGTAATAGAAGATGTCTACAAATCTACCAGGTATATGTTTCGTGGGGTGCGGCAGAATTGCTGAATCCCACGCAAAACAACTCAGAAAACTCTACGGAAATATAAATTTATTTTTTCAGGATAGTGATATTGCAAAAGCTCTGGCTCTGAAGACACAATTCAGAGGGGAAAACGCATTCCCTGAACTTGAACATGTCCTTGACAGTGAAAAAGTTGACATTGTGTTTATTACGACTCCCCATGCTTTCCACGCGGATATAGCCTGCGCTGCTGCTAAAAAGAAAAAAGATATAATCCTTGAAAAGCCCATCGCTCGGAACCTGAATGAAATAAAAAAGATCACTGACGCAGTTGCTAAATATAAAGTCAGATGTACAGTAGCTGAAAATTACATGTTCAAATCTTTTGTTCCTAAAATCATTAACTCTGTAAAAAACGGTGACATAGGAAAACCTCTTTCCCTTGAAATAAATAAATATAACAGGGACAGCATATCAGGCTGGAGAGCAAACCTGAACCTCATGGGGGGCGGCGCCCTTCTTGAAGGTGGGGTTCACTGGGTAAACCTCCTTGTGTCTCTCGCTGATTCAGATCCGGTAAGTGTAATTGCTGTTAAACCTGAAGTTGAATACGAAACAAATATTCCTTTCGAAGATTCACTTACAGTTCTTGTTAAATTTAAAAACGGTATGACAGGAAAACTGTTCCATTCATGGAGAGTCCCTAACAGATTTAAAGGAGTCGGCCTGTCTAAAATTTATGGAAGCGAAGGCGTGATTACTTTTGAAAGCAACGGCCTCTTCTCATCAGTATACGGAAAGAAAAAGAAAACTTTTTTCCCGGACTTTACCGATTTCCTGGGATATAGGACGATGCTGAAATCCTTTGTCGAAGATTATATAAACGGCAAACCCTGGACTCCGTCACTGGAAAGAATTATTATGGAATTCCGTATAGTTGATGCCGCATACAGGTCACTTAAATCGGGGCAGTTTGAAAAAATTTAATTTAAAATGCCACCCGGTTTCGAATTTAAGATAGTTTAGTTAATTACCGGTATCAGAGTAGATTCCCGCTTTCGCGGGAATCGCACTCCGGAACTTGTGACATATAAACAGGCTATTTTATCAATCCCACAAAATGTTTATATATCCTTTCAGTTTTTTCAGCGTTATCTGATTCTGCAATTATTCTGAAAACAGGTTCCGTGTTTGATGACCGCAGGTGAACCCATCCGTTTTTAAATTCTTCATTTTTTCTGAAATCAATTCTGAGCCCGTCAATCTGCGACATCTTTTCACTGCTGAATTTTTCTGTTACTGATGAGAAGATCTTACTGATATCTGTCCCCTGTTTGAGAGTGACTTTCCCTTTTTTCATAAAATAAGCAGGCATATCTTTCATTATATCTGAAACTTTTCTGTTCCGGGAAGCCATCATTTCAAGAATATAAACTATCCCTGCAAGTGAATCCCTGCCGAGATGTATTTCAGGTGATATAACACCACCGTTCCCTTCACCACCTATGCGTGCACCCTTTTTCTTCATCTCCTCAACAACATTGATCTCGCCCACCTTTGCCCTTGCGAATTGAACTCCATGCTTATTCGCAACATCCTCAACAGCCTTTGTTGTGGAAAGATTAACCACAACACGTCCTTTCTCCTTCAGCAGCAGGTGATCAGTAACCATTGTTACTGTATATTCCTCACCAAGGGGCTTACCTTTTTCATCAACAATGGCAAGCCTGTCTGCATCCGGGTCCTGCGCAAAACCAATATCAGCACCGCTTTTAATTACAGCTTCAGAGAGCTGTGCAAGATTCTCGGGGAGCGGCTCCGCGCCTCTTGGGAATATCCCGTCAGGTGTACAGTTAATCATTGTAATTTTGCAGCCCAGAACTTTCAATAATTCCGGAGTAACAACTGATCCCGCACCGTTAACAGAATCCAGTACAACATGAAACTTTTTCTTTCGGATACTATCAGCATCAACTACATCAAGAACACGTTTTATATGAAAGGCATTCGCATCATTATTGATAGTAAGCTTTCCGACTTTGTCCCATCTTTTAAATACAGGCTCCTTCTCCATCAGCGCGAAGAGCTTTGCAATGTCTGCGGGATTTAAAAATGTACCGCTGCCATTAATCAGCTTTAACGCATTCCATTCCACAGGATTATGCGACGCGGAGATCACAATTCCGCCGGAAGCTTTAAGCTCCTCAACCATAAGCTGAACTGTTGGCGTTGGCACAACGCCTACATCAATAACATCGCATCCGGATAAAAGAAGAACTGAAATTATATTCATTGCTACAGCTTCACCCGTGGGACGTGAATCGCGCCCCACCACCACTGTTCCGTATTTGGCATATTTAGCGAAAGCAGCACCTGCAGAGATTAAAAGTTCAGGAGTAAAGCTTTCGCCCACTATACCCCTTATGCCTGAAACACTTTTCATTAATGGAGCTGACATGTTCTATCTCCTGCTTCTTCTGGTTTTCTTACGTTTAACTCCGCCTTCAGTCGGCCTCTCTTCACCGCTGTCTTTTCTCGCTTCAGGAACAGACATGGGGATTCCCCCTGCGCCGAACTGATCAACTTCAGGGTGGAATTCACTTGCTGACGCAGGTGCTTTCGGGTGAGCGGGGATATCCTCTTCTATTCTCTGAACTTCAACTTTCATCATATACTCCATGATCTCCTCTTTCATGTTTATCAGCATGTCAGAAAAAATCCTGGAACCCTCAATCTTATATTCAACAAGGGGATTCCTCTCGCCATACCCCATTGCCCATATACCGTCGCGCAGATGGTCCATTGAAAGGAGATGTTCTCTCCACTTATTGTCAATTACCTGAAGCGAGATGAGCCTTTCGAGTATTCTCATATCGCCGGAGCCGATTTTTGACTCTTTATCCCTGTATTTCGACGTTAGTTTTTCTATAATGAGCCCTGTAAATTCCGAATATGACGTTTCAAGGGGATTTATTTCATTATAATCAATATCCAGAGTAAATTTCTGTTTTATCCACCCCTTTAACCCGTCAAGGTCCCACTGCTCAGGATGCCGCTCACCCAGTGTAAAATATTCTATACGTGTATTAATAACTTCTTCGAAATAGGTATATATCTTGTGTGAGATATCAGCTCCATCAAGGATCTCTAATCTCTCTTTATAAATAAATGTACGCTGTGCGTTCATAACATCATCATATTCAAGGAGGTGCTTCCTGATCTCGAAGTTTCTCCCTTCAACACGCTTCTGCGCGCTGGCTATAGCCTTGGATACCATGGGGCTTTCAATCTCCTGCCCCTCCTCCATACCGAGCCTCTCCATTACTTTCCCTATTCTGTCAGAGCCGAAAAGTCTCATGAGATCATCTTCAAGAGAGAGATAAAATCTTGATGAACCGGGGTCACCCTGACGTCCTGAACGTCCCCGCAGCTGATTGTCGATCCTTCTCGACTCATGGCGCTCTGTGCCAAGAATATGAAGACCGCCGGCTTCAACAACAATGTTGTGATTTTTTATCCAGTCCCGGCCGTTTTTAATAATGGCTGTCGCCTTATTTTTATCCTGCCCCTGCATCTCTTCAATGAACTTTTCCGCTTCATCAAATTCAGAACTTATAATTTTATACCTGAAGTTCTCCCATAATTCCCTCGCCTGACCGGGGTTATGATTTTCCACATCATCAGCATAGGTTCTTCTTCCGCCAAGTACGATGTCTGTACCACGGCCCGCCATGTTTGTAGCAATTGTCACAGCTCCCGGTCGGCCCGCTTCAGCAACGATCTGTGCCTCTTTCTCATGATACTTCGCATTGAGTACATTATGAACAATCCCCTTCGCTCTTAAAGCATTTGATAGCTTTTCAGATTTCTCGATAGAGATAGTACCGACAAGTATCGGCCTCCCTTTTTTGGTATAATCAGAGATCTCCTGGGCGATTGCGTTAAATTTCTCGCGCTCAGTTTTATATACTTTATCCGGGTTATCTCTCCTTACAAGAGGGAGGTTTGTGGGGATTACAGCAACATCAAGTCCGTAGATCTTCTTGAATTCAACTGATTCTGTTTCAGCTGTTCCAGTCATACCGGAAAGTTTTTTATACATCCTGAAAAAGTTCTGGAACGTGATAGAGGCCAGAGTCTGGCTTTCACGCGCCACTGTGACGTTCTCCTTCGCCTCAAGGGCCTGGTGCAGACCGTCAGAGAACCGTCTGCCGGGCATAAGCCTTCCTGTAAATTCATCAACGATAATAACCTCACCGTCTTTAACGATATAATCCACGTCCTTATGAAAAACAGTGTGAGCTTTAAGCGCCTGGTTGATATGATGAATAATATCGATATGCTTATTGTCATACAGATTATCGATCTTCATTATCCGTTCGATATGAGCAACACCATCCTCTGTGAGAGTGGCATTTCTATCCTTCTCGGTAATCTCGTAATCTACACCTTCTTTCAGTTGAGGTATAAGTTTGTTTATCAAAGTATATTTCTTGGTTGATTCCTCAATTGAACCGGATATGATAAGAGGAGTTCTTGACTCGTCAATAAGGATTGAGTCAACCTCATCCACGATACAGTAATTCAGTTCCCTCTGAACTTTGAGGCTTTTATGTTCAACCATGTTATCACGCAGGTAGTCAAAGCCGAATTCATTATTTGTACCATAAGTTATATCAGAACCGTAAGCTTTCTGTCTTTCAACAGGCCCCAGGTTATGCTGAATTATACCCACTGAAAGTCCAAGGTATTTATATATAGGGCTCATCCATTCTGCGTCACGTCTGGCGAGGTAGTCGTTTACTGTAACAACGTGAACCCCTTTACCGCTTAAAGCATTCAGATAAACAGGGAGTGTGGCAACAAGGGTTTTACCTTCACCTGTCTTCATCTCGGCAATCTGCCCTTTATGAAGAACAACTCCACCCATAATCTGCACATCAAAATGCCTCATACCGAGAGTTCTCACAGAGGCTTCCCGTACAAGTGCAAAAGCTTCCGGAAGTATGGAATCAAGGGTTTCCCCTTTTTCAACTCTCTGTCTGAAATCGTTTGATTTAGAAAGCATCTCCTGAGGTGTAAGTTTCTGATAGCTGCTTTCAAGGGCATTAACCCTGTCAGCAAAAGGCTGTAGTTTTTTTCTGTCCCTTTCAGGTTTAGTACCGAAAACAGTATTAAGAATCAATTCTAACATATATTCATCCTGTATTGAGGTTAATTAAGAGATTACAAATTTATCGAGTGGTATAATCATGTTAATGTTACATAAACATACCCTCCGGTCTATTTATCAAGAAATTATTTGCCGGAAAAGCTCATTTTATACATTATTTTCGGGGAATGATTAAGCCGGAGAAACTCTGCAATATAAGAATTATCCGTTTTTATTAAGAATTTCCTGAAGCGAGTCGATACGATCTTTCAGTTCAGATATTCCATTACCGGTTTTTGCTGAACCGAAAACTGCATCAGGATACCTGTTTTTAAGAACATTAATCTTCATTTCATCCGCCGCGTCAGTTTTATTAAAAAAAAGTACTACAGGCTTTCCTTCAATTTGAAGTGAATTCAATTCCTGAACCACGGTTTGAATATTAGATTCAATATCCGGAGCATTAATATCAACAGCATGTATAATATAATCGGAGTTTTCTATATCCTCAAGCGTAGACCTGAATGATTCAATAAGGTTTGCAGGGAGGTTCTGAATAAAACCCACAGTATCTGTAAGGAGAGTTTTAAATCCCTCACGGATAAAAACAGTCCGTGTGTATGAATCAAGAGTAGCAAAAAGCCTGTCCTCAACAAAAAGATCATCCTTTGCAAGGAGATTTATCAGTGTCGATTTACCTGCATTAGTATACCCGACGACAACCCCAAGCAATTCCCCTCTACGGGAGTTTCTGGTTCTTTTTCTGTGCTCTTCATATTTTTTCAGCTTACCCTTAAGCGTGTCGACTCTCCGCAGGATATGTCTTCTGTCAGTTTCCAGCATCTTTTCACCCGGACCCCGTGTACCGATTCCTCCGCCGAGGCGTGAAAGCACCCCTCCAAGGCCCTTAAGACGCGGAAGAATATACCTGAGCTGCGCGAGTTCAACCTGAATCTTCGACTCGGCACTCCTTGCACGTCTCGCAAAAATATCGAGAATGATCTCATTACGGCCCACCACGCGGCACTTCAGGGAATCCTCAAGATTTCGTATCTGTACAGGCCTTATATTAGTCAGATCAAAAACTATAAGTTTTATATCCTTTTCAGCGATAAGGTTTCTTACGATCTCCACATAACCTTTTCCTAATATGAACGCGGGATCTATCGAATCACGCTTAACTGTCAATGTATCGACGATAATTGCTCCGGCAGTTTTCACAAGCAGATGAAGTTCCTCGAAGGAATATTCAGCTTTTACCGGGGCTTCCCCTTTCAGTATCAGAGAGATCAGCAGTGCTCTTTCATCCGCAGATGAGGCAATCCTATTTACCGATGCATCCATGAAGACCTGTCTTTGACCCGGGATTAATATCATGCTTTGCGAACCACCACTGGTTCACTTCAAGCGCATACCTGACTTCAGTTGAAGAATTATAAAAAACCGATGTATCAAGGGGACGCATCTGAAGTATATCAATAATTACTCCCCTGGAATCGATAAAGGCAATATCAAGGGGGATATAGGTATTTTTCATCCAGAATGAGAGCCTTTTATCTTTTTCAAACACAAAAAGCATACCGCTGTTTTCAGGTAGCGAAGTTCTAAACATTAGCCCCTTCTCCCTGGCGGATTCTGTGGCTGCAATTTCAACATTGAGCCTGATTTCACCGCCGCTGCTGTTATAAAGCTTTAACTGGCATTTTTTTAATTCAGATGAACTTCCACTTGAACCGGGAAGGAGAAGCAGCACCAGCAGTACAGCAAAAACTCCTGCGTTTAAAAATTCTGAATAAAATGGTTGCTTTGATTGAAACAAACTGAAAATTCTCAACTGAGTGAACCGTTTAAAACTCGCCATGATATTCAAAACGTATTATCCTGTTAGGTCTTTCATCATCCTCGCACATAACAGCAAAAGTGAAAATGATCTGATCATAATAATTAAATTTAATACCCGGATTAAAAAGCCAGTCACTTCCGTCCCTGAAATCCCAGTAAATACGTTCAACTTCAAAGTTAAACCGGAAAAACTCACCAAGAGGTATATCAAGTGATGTAAAGTACGAAGTGTTATCAGGTTTATAATCAGGCTGAGTTGGAGTTCTGATCCCCACACTTAAATACTGCTCTGAATCAAAAAGATAAATTGACCCGGTAAAGACAAAGTAAGGCCCGTAAATTACACGGTTAAGATCATTCTTTTCATCCTCATCATCGTCATCTTCAAGGCCTTCATATCCTGTATAGAATGAATCATAACCGGCAGCAATGGCTATGGGGAATGCCTCATGGCCGTCAGTAAATTTAATTTTTGCAATAACACCGGGCACATTAAACTGCGGTTCATCACGCCCTATTGCGCTCTGTACATCCAGTGACACGCCGAGATATACTATATCATGAAGCCCCAGGAATGTCTTAAACTCCATGACGCCGTTGTCATATTCAAGAAGCGATATCTTATATGTACCACGGGCAATTGTAAAAGCTGTTGGTGTATCAATAACCGAGGTCAGCTTCCCCTGGGGATATATATCTGTTTTATAAAATAGAAGAATCAGCATGGAGAAAACAGCAGCTTTCACTGTAAATTGTTTCATTACAATACCATTGTCAGTTTTTTTATTAATATCGGCTGATTTTAAAAATTGATGGAGAGTTTTGTCAGTTACAACAGCTGTTCTGAATATTTATAAGCTCTTCAATCCCTTTTCCGGCGATTTCCACCATTCTGTTCATCCTGTCCACAGTGAAAGGTGCCTGTTCACTTGAGCCCTGTATTTCAATTAATTCAAAATTACTGTTCATTACAATATTCATATCAACATCAGCACGGGAGTCCTCTGAATAATCGAGATCAAGAAGGATCTCGTCATCAACAATCCCGATTGAAATGGCCGCAATATTCCCCTTTAGCGGGCTTTCTGTAAGCAGCCCTTCGCGAAGCATTCGATCTACAGCAAGTTTCATTGCTATATAACCGCCCGTTATAGAAGCTGTACGTGTGCCGCCGTCAGCCTGAAGCACATCGCAGTCAATAAACATTGAATATCCCTGGAAACGTCCTAGATCAATCCCTGCGCGGAGAGATCTGCCGATGAGTCTCTGGATCTCAACTGAACGTCCGTCCCTCTTACTGAATTCACGTTTTGTTCTTTTTCCTGTTGAATAGGGGAGCATAGTGTATTCAGCAGTAAGCCAGCCGGTGTTTTTATTCTTTGCGTGTTCCGGAACATCTGTATCTATACTTGCAGCGCAGATGACTTTTGTATCCCCCATACTGAACAGTACTGAACCGTATGAGTTACGGCATATATCTATGATTACTGAGGTTTCTCTAATTGAAGAAGTCCCCCTGGTACTGTTCTTTCTTAAGTTCTTCATCAAGTTCCCTGTTTTCTTCCCTGAGTTTTTTAATCTCTTTAAGGTCCTCAATTTTCCTGTCAATGTTTTTATGGTAAGGGTTATAATCCCTTGCTGTATTGAATTCATTTACAGCTGAGTCAATATCATCAGCAACGAAGTGTTTTATCCCCTTCCTGTAATGAGCTTCGGCCTTAACTTTATCCTCAACAGTAATTACCTTTGGTATCAGTTTAAATGTTGCAGTAATGGAATAAACAGGGCCGAAAATACCGTTATCAGAATATGATGCATCCAGTCCGAAAGCTACATCTTTAATCGCATAGTTGAAACCCATACCCATGGTATAAGTACCGGCATCATTGAACCGCCAGCCCCCTCTAAGATATAAAATTTCAAGATAGTTTAGCTCAACCCCGGTATTTATTCTGAAACTCTCCTCAAAACCGTAAGTAAAATCATATAGATCAGAGATATTGATCATGTATTCGGTAAAATCAACATTGAATCCAAACCACTTTGTCATCTTGTATGAAGTACCGAACCTTATCATTCGCGGCAAAGGGTCATCCTTGGCATTTGTGCCGAGGTTAAGTATGGATAATCCGACACTGAAGTTTCTTAAGGGGCTGTCAAATGGTGAATAGAGATACATATCCTTAAGTATACCGACATCAACAGCAACTGAACTAAGAAAAAGAGTATCAATCTTCTGATAAATATATTTTATAGAACCCCCTAAATAAAAAAGCTCAAGGTCATATCCGTAACCGGCACTGAAGTTGCCATTGTAAAACTGCACCTCTCCTGCTTCATTTCCGTCAATATCGATCTTTTCAAAAGGGGGCACCCAGAAAAATGAATTTGAAATAGCGAGCCATCCTCCGTACACTTTCTGTGCCATGCTGATATTTTCGAACCTTGAATCCAGAATAAGCTCATGGTGGAATATTGAAAGAACCGGATATTTCAATGTAGCAAGGCCTGCGGGATTGTAATAAAGAGAGTTTATATCATTTATTTCAGCAGTGAAGGCCTCCCCCATACCGAGAGGTCTGCTTCCGACTCCAAGTTCCAGGAAATCCGCACCGGATGTGCCAATGCTCCCCTCTGCATAAAGCATAGAGGGGAGAGACAGAAGGAGCAGGAGATATATAATTCTAATTATCTTCATTTTATTTATTATGACATTTAAATCGATTCAGGATACAGGATAGCTCCAAATTACGCAAGAAAATAATTGATATGCAATATTAAAGAAACAGTCTGGTAAAAGAATCGCCATCATAACCTGAACCGGCATCAATGGACTCCATTGAAACTATATTTTCACTGACATTTATTTCATCAATCATAACGGAGATCTCTTTTTTTTCATTTTCTGAGGTAACAAGTATACATTTATCAATGCCGATCCTCATGAAAAAGGAGTCTCTCTCCAGCTGTTTTCTGATTCTTGAAAGGAGAAGTTTCAGAATAAACATATTCTCTTTTACTGAAAAATTATCAAGGGTAAGTATAGAACGCGTCATACCCTTTACTGCCGGTGAAGTCATCACAAGTTCAATCATCAGAAGCGCTTCTTCATAAGAAAATTCCGATGAATAAAAATTAAAGCGGTTTTTCATAGCGTAAAGAGAGAATGGAATCTGCATATCTCTTTTTAACATCTCAAAAAAATCATTTTCACTATAATGCTCTTTTCCCGCATCAGGTATTACGGCAAGGATCGGAGAAAGATACTGTTCAAATGAGCTCATAATGTTTTTTATAATCAGGCTTCCATTGTCATCTCAAAGGCTGCATAATCTTACAAAATATATTACCCTGTTATTATCACCAGACTGGAAAACCGTTTCGAGCTTTTTCTTAAAAAAGAGATCTGTATCTATTGCAGCATAATCCAGAATATATCCTCTGTTGTTTGCATACATACCTTTAAAAAGAGGGTCCTTTGTGCTGAAAAAAAGATCTGTTGTCAATGCTTCATCGATTCTGTTTAAATCAGTTCTGAATGCTGCATCAATAAAATTATATTTCATTATGAGAAAACGGCTGAATCCGATCTGCTTCATCCCTGTTTCGATATAATCATCAAGATCATCGATATCGTCATAAACATTTATATCAAGTGAGAATGGATTAAATTCAGAGGTTACTTTTGCTGCATCAGCTTCATGCTTGAGCCTGTAAAGGAGCTGATCACATTTCTGCAGCAGCGTGTATTTCAAACCGGGATCTATCTTTTCAGTACCGGGTGTTTCTGTATCTGAGGTTTTTTCATGAGAGTAGATTTTATTCAGCAGAGAACTGAGTTCAGGATTAAAAGTTTTTTCTCTGAGTATATTAACAGGGGCCGCTGCGGGAGCTTCCGGTTCACTATCAAGGTCTTCAACAGTTACCTTAAGCAGTTCAGTATTCTGAAGCATCATAATCTCCATACATTTAACTCTTATCTGAATTAACGGTATTTTTGCACACTATCTTGACACAATTAAACAATAAATATATTTCAGAAATTCAAAAGTTATGCCACAATAATTTATCTTTAAAAAAATCTTTAAAATCAGATTTTTTTAAACAAAATCTTGTTGACATAATACGGGTTGATTTGTTATTTATCTTCCTGTCTTTAACGCTACATTCCCCTGTAGCTCAGTCGGTAGAGCAGNNGGTCGTAGGTTCGAGTCCTACCGGGGGAGCAGAAAAATCAAGCAGCTTGAAAAAGCTGCTTTTTTTATTTATTTGCTACGTTTTAATTAATACTTCAAAAATCATACTTCTGTAAATTATATCGGCCCTACACATTTTTTTAATTTAAAACTTCAGCAGGTTCAATCCAATCTCCTGATTAAATTCTCTGTCAACCGTACCTACAATATTATTTATGATTATTTCGCATGCTGCGGAAACATCTGCTTTTACAAAATGTCCCCCTCTTACCGCATTGGTTTCATCACTGAAATTCACATGTAAATGAACATACACTTCGCCATCTTTACTTGTAATATTACCGGTGAGAGATGTAATTTCAAACATCCCTTTGAAAACCTCAGTTTTATACTCCTTTGTTTTTACATTAAACAAACCGATTTCTATAAGGTCACAGGCTCCTATTCCTGATATACTCCCTGTTTTAATCTCTTC
>DINC01000310.1:12303-14790 GCA_002425885.1 Spirochaetia bacterium UBA5550
GCTGATTATCTCCTCACCCTTATCTATTCTCACTACATAATTATTGCTGAATTTTCTGAAATCCATCCGGTTTATCCTCCAGGCATGATGATAGTAGAAACTTACAAAAAATAATCGCAGATGTCTAAAATTGTTTTTAAAAAATACTGGCTCCATATCTCTTCAATTATAAAACCAATGCTGTATTGCGGCGTACAAAAAAAGTCATCATCAATGAGAAATCCGCCGGGATTTTATGATATGTCAGCCCCGAACTCTCATTTAATTACTAATTCCTTCATTTGAATAAGCTCTTTGTAGCTGATACTACCCCCGAATATATCCAGTGCGCTGCCGATTGTCAAATCGATCCTGCTCAGGCCCTTTTCATAAACCTTTGTCACGTCAGAGAGGTCTTTTACTCCGCCGGCATAAGTAACAGGAATTGAACAGCTCTCCGCAAGAACTGTAACAAGCCGTTCATCAATTCCCTGCTTAAGCCCTTCAACATCAGCAGCATGGACAAGGAACTCATCGCAGTACTCTTCGAGTGCGGCTATATTACTTCTGTTTACCCCGTATTCAGTAAACTTCTGCCATCGGTCTGTGACAACATAGTATACATCATCTTTGAACCTGCAGCTCAGATCCAGTACAAGGCGCTCTCTCCCCACTGCGCTTTTCATTGCTTTAAGATTATCCATATTAATCTTTCCGTGAGCAAACACATAAGATGTAACAATTACATGAGAGGCTCCCGCATCAATATACTCCATCGCATTGCCGGGATTGATGCCGCCTCCCACCTGAAGCCCGCCGGGATAAGCTTTAAGTGCACTAAAAGTCTCATCCTCATTTCCGGGACCAAGCATAATAACATGCCCTCCGGGGAGATTATCATGTTTATACATCTCAGCGTAATATGCTGCCCCTTTGTCAGAGATAAAGTTTTCCACTGCTCCCGAATCATCAAGGGAGCCTCCTACTATCTGTTTAACTTTTCCATTGTGAAGATCTATACATGGCCTGAATCTCATATATGCTCCCGATCAAAATTTGAAGTCTGCAAACATGTAATTTAAACTAAGACCGATTTCTCTCCCGAAGAATTGACAGGTGTTCGAAATGACTGTACAATTTAAAGTCATTTCGAACGCGTGTGAGAAATCTCATTATCTGTGTTTTCATTTATAATATATAAATCCTATGATTGCATACAATCTGATTTCCCATAAACTCGTTTATATAACGGCAGTATAAATATCACTACAGTTGAAATAACTGTCCCGGCAATAAATGTATTTGTATACCCCGCTGTCTCAGTGATAAGTCCCGAAAAAAAACTCCCCGGCATTTTACCGAGCACTTCCACAGATGCAAGTATTGTATAGTGAGTAGCACCAATCCGTTTGTCCGAGTTCCACATCATGAATGCGAATAGTGTTGTTGTTAGCATCCCTCCGAAAAAGTGTTCAAAGAGAGTTGATGTTATGACATAACCCTTACCCGGAATCCCGAGAGTAAGACATGTAATAAATATGAGAGGGAAGAGCCTTGCTATTGATGCCGCAAACAGAGCTCTGTACACATTAAATTTTGATGCCAGCACTCCTCCTGCAAGAGAGCCCGCAATTGATGCAGCCATTCCATAAGTCCCCACCCAGAGCCCGATTTCTGATGATTTAATCCCTGAGTCTATGAGGAAGGGCTTGAACATAACATCAATAATTATCTCACCGGACTTGTATGTCCCGACAAACAGCAGAAGCCATTTGAATGCCGGGTTCTTTACTGAATCAGTAAATATTGAGACGACATCCCGGAGGCCGATACGTTCTGCGGGACCTGTTTCACTCCCCTCCCCCTCTTTATAAAATATTATTAGGAGAAGAGGGATTGCGGCAATTACACCCATAATCACAAAAAGCAGGTTCCACTGAATAATCGTACTCATCCATACCAGAACTCCGCCGCTTATAATCATACCTAATTTATAACCTGCAACCTGCGCCGTGTTTCCCGGACCCAGATCTCCCTCTTTCAATATATCAACCGCAAGCCCGTCAACAGATATATCCTGTGTTGCAGCAAATAGATTCATAAAAAAAATATTAACAAGCAGCGGCATGAGACCGAGACGGCTGGTATAAAATGCGCAAAACATTGAAATGATCATCAGAATCTGAAGAGGGATAATCCATGTTCTCCTTCTCCCTAACCTGTGGCTCCAGAAAGAGTCAAGCAGAGGCGCCCAGAGCGCTTTGAGAAGCCAGGGGAGCGCAAGAGAAGTGCTGTATCCGATTATTGTAAGAGATATACCGCTCTCCCTGAGATAAACCGGCAGCGCTGTTACCTGAAAGCCGAAAGGGAGCCCCTGTGACATATAAAGAAACAGCAGAAGGGATAGAGTATAAATTTTTTTAAAATTTGCTTTATTTTTAACAGACATAATGTATTATGACTCCCCTGTTCAGGTAATTCTGCATACCAGCACTACTTTAAGCAGTC
>DINC01000310.1:14812-15016 GCA_002425885.1 Spirochaetia bacterium UBA5550
ATTAATTCGTTATATTGTCTACACATGGAGGTAAAATATGAAAGGAATCAAAGTTCCCACTGAAGTTTATTCAAGAGTTGTAGGTTATTTCAGACCTGTTTCACAGTGGAATAACGGAAAAAGGGATGAATTTAACCAGAGAGTTCCACTCAGGTTTGATTCGTCGTTCTCTGATAATGAAAAGTGCTCATGCTCAATGAAGTG
>DINC01000310.1:15040-24251 GCA_002425885.1 Spirochaetia bacterium UBA5550
CAAGTTGACATTTAATTATTATAATTTTCCATATCCTCTATGGATAATTATAATAACCGCGACAAAATCTTATCGATATTATATGATTCTTTCAATGAATGGGTCTCCGGCGAAGATATAAGCCGGCATCTCGGCATCTCCAGAACAGCTGTGTGGAAGAATATAAACATTCTTCGCGACACCGGTTACATTATTGAATCATCTAATAAATCGGGTCACAAACTTATCTCTTCAAACAATGTTCTCAATGAATTTGCCATTAAAAAAAATCTCACCACTGCTGTTTTCGGCAGGAGAGATATCCGAATTTTTGAATCTGCGGGTTCAACAAATATCGAGGCATTTAAACTTGCAACAGCAGGAGCCCCTGAGGGGAGCATAGTCATTGCGGACACACAGGAATCGGGGAAAGGGAGGATGGGGAGAGCATGGTCTTCTCCACCTGGGAAAAATATATATGTTTCAATGATTCTCCGCCCTGCAATACCGCCATACCTGGCGCCAAGGCTTACAATTGTGGCAGCAGTAGCGCTATCAGATACTCTTATAGAAGCAGGAGTGACGGAGCAAAGAATTAAATGGCCCAATGATATCCTTTCGGGTGATAAAAAAATCTCCGGGATTCTCACTGAAATGAAAGGTGACACAGATGCAATCGAGTTTATTATTCCCGGTATAGGGATAAATANNGAAATATAAATTCGACACTGAATGATTACCCTCCTGAACTGCACAATACTGTCACCAGCCTGAATATGATATTAAACAGTATTACTGACAGGAATGAGTTTCTCGCTCTTCTCCTTTCGAATTTTGAAAAATACTACAATCTCTTTCTTAATGGGGAATTCAGCGGAATTCTTTCAATATGGAAAGAACGTGCAGAGATCATCAGCAGAGAGATCAGAGTTCAGCAGTTTAACGAAACCTTCTCGGGCCGGGTTATTGATCTTAATGAGGATGGGAACCTTATTATTGATACAGGCACGGAGACACGGACTGTCAATTCCGGTGACATAAACTATTTGTAAGAGGAAATACTTATGAGTTTAATAATTACACTGCTTTTTCTTGCAGTCATATTTTTAACAGGCATTATCAGGCCCGGTAAGACTTCAACTGCCGCAGATTTCTTTGTGAGTGGCCGAAGCNNTTCTACCCTGAAAATTACAGGTTCACTTGCTGCAACAATAATCGGGGGTTCTGCAACTCTCGGAGTTGCGGGTCTCGGTTTCTCTATGGGGCTCCCGGCATTATGGTGGCTTTTTTCCGGATCAATATTTCTTTTTATTCTCGGTTTATTCTTTGCAGGGAAAGTGCGGAGCCTTGAAGTTTTTACATTGCCGGAAGTTCTTTATTCGCAATACGGCAGCGGCGCACTCAGGATAATTTCATCCACTGTAATAATTATTGCATGGCTTGGAGTAATCGGCGCCCAGATTGCCGCTGCGGGGAAATTTATGAATATAATCTGGCCGGGGCATTTTACTGAATCGGTGATTATCTGCGGCTCGCTCTTTATCATCTACACAATGGCCGGGGGCCAGAGATCTGTAATAAGGACAGATCTAATTCAGACAATTTTTATTTTCCTGGGTATCGGTTTGCTTTTTGTACTTCTGGTCTCCGGTTCGGGATTTATTTGGAACCTGCAGTTACCGGAAGGGCACCTTGACTTTCCTGTGAACAGCAGGTTCGGTTATTCTGACATGTTTGGTTTCTTTCTATTTGTAGGTACATCATACCTTGCCGGGCCGGATATGTATTCAAGAATACTTTCAGCTAAAGATGAAGTTACTGCAAAAAGATCTGTTCTTGCGGCAGCAGTATTTGTTGCGATATTTGCTGTTATGATTACATCAATCGGTATTTACGGCAAATCCCTATATCCCGGAATTGAATCCGAGTCGGTGTTTCCTGTGCTTATCATGGAACAGTTGCCTGAATGGATAAAAGGGATTGTTGTTGCAGCGCTTCTTGCCGCATTTCTTTCATCAGCAAATACATGCTTAATAACAGCATGCATAATTCTTAATTCTGACATTATAAATCCGCTTATATTCAAAAATACTCTTGATGATATAAAACAGGTTTTACTGACACGAATTCTTATTTTCATCATTGGCGCTGCCTCTATATCAATTACTCTCTACTTCGGCGGTATCATAAAATCAATGTTATTCGCTCTCACCGTATATACAACAGGACTTATAATTCCTGTTATTATGGGATTCTACAGGGAGAAATTAGGTCTTAACAGGTATGGAGCAATTGCCGCTGTTTTAACTGGAAGCATTTCAGCCATAACCCTCAAGTTTCTTGCGCTCAATAAATATCTTCTTCTGATTTTCCCTGTTGTGATAATTGTAATATTCGCGGTAAGTTTTATAAAGCATGAAGAATAGTTTTTCGCCTTGTATCATGAAAAACAGAAAGCCCCGTCACAGGGGCTTTTTTACAGGTGTCTGTTAACAAAAATTATTTTGTATTAAGCTTAATTATGCTGCTAATCTCTTCCTGTGTTAGACCTGCCCGCTGAGCCATCCTTTCCACGTTACGTTTCCACTCTTTTTTACCATACCTGTCCGGTTCCTTAAGAGAATGGCATCTGCCGCATTTATTCTCATAAACTTTCTGATCTGCCGAAAGATATGATATCTCCGCCGATAATCCCAATGCTATGAGCATAAGGGGGAAGCTGAACTTTTTATATAGTTTCNNATGAAAATTTTTTTTATATTATTTACAAAAAAATATGAATTAATAGCAGTTAACAGATGATTTCATTTTTATTCAGAGGATAATATGTCTCTTGAAAATATAAAACCATGGATTGTTTCATTAAGGTTACGGACACTCCCCCTCTCCGCATCATGTATAATTATGGGGAGCTGCCTCGCTGCATACAAAGGAGACTTCGATATAATTGTATTCATCCTTGCGCTTGCAACTACACTTCTGCTTCAGATATTATCAAATTTATCTAATGAATACGGTGACATGGTTAAAGGGACAGATTCAGAAGGGAGAGTCGGGCCGGAGAGATCTATACAGCGCGGGGAGATAACTCTGCGGCAGATGAAAGCGGGGATGCTCTTGACTGCATCAGTAACATCAGCTGCAGGGACAGCGCTTGTTGTTTATGCCACAGATCTTTTGTATACCCTGATTTTTATTCTTGCAGGAGTTTCCGCGATTATTGCTGCTGTTAAATATACTGTCGGTAAAAAACCTTACGGATACAGGGCGATGGGTGATCTTTTCGTTTTTATTTTTTTCGGCCCCGTTGGAGTGATGGGTACTTTTTTTCTGCACACAGGGTTCTTCGAAGCGGATGTCCTTCTCCCGTCATTGACATCAGGATTACTCAGTGTTGCAGTTCTTAACCTGAATAACATGAGGGATGCTGATCATGATGTCAGGCATGGTAAAATTACATTTGCCATCCTTCTCGGAAATAAAAAAAGCAGAATATATCATCTGGCTCTTATTTCTGTTTCTATTACAGCAAGTGTTCTTTATGCATGCATAAACAGTTTCATTGCTGTAAAATTTGTTTATCTCGCAACATTCATCCCTGCTGTGCTCAGTCTTGCAACAGTTTTAAGATACAGCAATCCGGCAATGCTTGACCCGGAATTGAGGAATACGGCAATATCCAATCTGCTTCATTCCCTGGTTTTCGGCATTGTGCTCCTTATATAAAAAATACCTTTATTTTATTTAAAAAATAATAGACTCGTCGTATTAATTTATTATTATGTTTTTTGGTATTTATTAAATCTTATACAGGTATTTCATGAACCAGTCATACGATGTTATTATAGTGGGTTCGGGGCCTGCGGGTCTTGGTGCGGCTTTCCATATCATTGAGAATTCATCAAAAAGTGTGCTTCTACTCGAAAAATCGAAAATCAGTTCCGGAGGATTAAGAAATGACTGCAAGCAGAATTATACCTATCCCGTAGGTTTTACTACTGAACTCTGGAATGAAGAAGAAGCTGACCGCATGCTTGCAAAGGTTGCCGGACATCTCAATCCCGACATAGTGCAGCAGAGGAATCTCGACGTCTATATAAAGCGTGCTGAAAATCTCGGAGTAAAACTCCTTAACATAAAACAATCCCACGTTGGTACTGACAGAGCTAAAGGACTCATCGCAGATCTTATTCTGAAACTACAGGAAAAAGGTGTAACAGTCGCTCTTGAAACAGAGGTTGCTGATATCAACTATGACGCGAAAAAAATTTATCTCAAAGATGAATCTGAAATACGTTTTGTAGACATTGTACTTGCTCCAGGAAGAGCCGGTTACAACTGGCTGCAGAACCAGATGGATAAAATGAATATTCAGTACTCTGACAATGTTGTTGATGTGGGTGTCCGGATAGAAGCGCGTGAACAGAATTATCCCATTGTAAAAGATTACTATGACCCGAAATTTATATTCCCGGGGAGAGTACGTACATTCTGCACCAATTCAGGTTCAGCTCATATTGTTAAAGAGAAGTATGAAAAATATTATTCGGTAAACGGACATGCATACTCCACTGATATGGCTTCCAACGGCCTTGTGAATTTTGCCATGCTTAAAACAATTACACTTACTGATCCTGTTGTGAGCGGACATCAGTTTGCTGAAATACTGGGACAGATGGCAATGCAGCTTTCAGGGGGTCAGCCTATGATGCAGAGGATTGGTGATTTCAGGCTGGGGAAGAGATCAAAGCGTGAAACATTTAATGATGACCTCTATGATTTTCAGCCCACATTAAAAAACGCGACACCGGGCGACCTGAGCCTTGCGATACCATCCAAGATACTACGTGATATCTGGAGAGCAATGAAACTTCTCGACACCATTATCCCCGGCATTCTTCACCCCTCCACCATAATCTACTATCCTGAGATTAAAACTTACGCCATAAGACCTGAATTTATCAATGGTCACTTCATGGTAAAAAAAAATCTCTACATGATCGGAGATGGAGCAGGAACAAGCCGCGGAATAACCGGCGCATGGGCTTCCGGTATCAGGGCTGCTGAAGGAATTTTACTTAATCCCTGAAAAAGTATTGACTGAATAAAAGCTAATTCTGAAAATTTAATAAATTAAATTTATCGGGGCTGATGTGAAAAAAACACTTCAAATAACAGCAATTAGGAGCAATTTTTAATATAGTATTATTAAAAGCCTGAATTAATTTCAGGCTTTTTTATTATATCAGGTGTCAATTGAAATCAGTTATCTGACATCAAAACGAAAAAAATATAAAAGGAGCAAACTGATGCATTATGAAATTAACCACCCTTTCCTGAAACACAAACTTACCGTGCTGAGAGACAGCAAAACCCAGCATAAGGAGTTCCGTGAACTTGCCAATGAAATTACAATGCTTATATGCTACGAGGCGCTTAAGAATATTGAAATTGAAGATTACACCATTGAAACACCGATGGCGCCTATGATCGGGAAAAGGATGAAAAATGATATAGTCGTAGTACCGATACTCAGGGCCGGAGTCGGGATGCTTGACGGAATTCTTACATTAGTTCCCAACGCACGGGTCGGCTTTGTTGGCATGTACAGGGACCACGACACCAAGATGCCGGTTGAATATTACAGCAAGCTCCCTGAAGACGTAAAGAACCCTCTTGTATTTATTATTGATCCCATGCTTGCTACCGGCGGTTCAGTTGTTGCGACTATTGATCTTCTGAAAAAACGCGGATTCAATAACATTGTTCTCATTTCAATTATTTCAGCGCCTGAAGGTATAAAGACCGTTGAAACCGCTCACCCTGATGTTCCAATCTTTACAGGGAATATTGATGATCATCTTGATGAGAACAAGTATATAATACCGGGCCTCGGTGACGCCGGCGACAGACTCTTCGGAACAAAGTAGATACCAGCTTGTATCATGGGAAAGCGGCCCGCCCTTCTCCCGTGATACAACTCAGTTTTTTATTTTAGTCTGTTCTCACCCATTTCAGGCATAGACGCAAACAGTTTGCCTGTTACTGAATCAGGAGATTTTAAAATTTTTGAACCGCGGGTAATCCTGCACAGACTGATACCCAGTTCAGAAGCAATGATTCTCTGCGGAACTCCCTTATATAGTTTTTTCATCAATTCCCATCTTAATGAAAGATCTCTCCTTTCGTTATCAGTAAGTATTTCATAAAGAAATTTTTTTACATCATCAGGTGATGTAATCTCTGCAAGGATTTTTGAAATCTCACTGAGTTCAGGCATCATCGTCTCCTGTTACATAATTTTATGTTATAATTATGAATCTGGAAAAATTGTAAAGAATAAAACTGCTCTGAATATCGGGCTATAATACGGGGCTGTATTTTTTTAAATATCCGCTCATGTCGAATTTTCTTTTTAAACCATTATCATTCATATATCTGATGGTACCGAACACCGGTCGCTCCTTCCACGGCCTGTCATGCCTGCCAAGGCACCAGGCAATGCCGGCATAACTGTTCACATCTCTTCCATCAAGAGCATACCTGTTGTTGAGATAAACCATATAATCATAAGCGACCTCAGGCGATTCAGTCCATTCAATAATTTTTTTACCCCAGTACATACGCATGTAATTATGAATTTTCCCTGTTATAACAAGTTCATTCTGCGCCGCATTCCAGTAAATATCATGAGTCAGAGACTCTTCAAATTCCCTTCTGGAATATAGATAGTCCCGCCTGTCGGACTGATGCTTCTTCAATGTCGCAGCGGCCCAGGGAGGAATTGAATCATAAGAGTCATAATTTTTATTGTAATACACAAAGTTTACACTGAGTTCTCTTCTGACTATAAGTTCCTCAAGAAAATCATCTCTACCGGGAGAATCAGTATTCATAATTTCAGAAGCAATAAATAAAGGAGAGATCTGCCCGAAATGAAGATATGGACTAAGCTCTGACGAAAAATTCATAGAGGGATGATTACGTTTATCTGAATATTCATCAAGCCGTGATTCTATAAACCTTTTCAGAATACGTTCTGCTGCCGCGGTACCGCTCTTAAGATGCTCAACAGGCATGATTGTTTTATCAATATCAAGTTCCGCTATAACTGATTCACTATCTGAGAGATTTACACTGTTCAGATTAAGAGGAAGGGAGCTTTTAACAGGTTTAATCACAGGGGGGAGTTCTGCATAGAACTTCATAAGCGCAGTGATTTTAGGCCTGAGCGTTGCAGCAGAATACTCCTCTTTCATTGAAGCTGTTTCAACAGGGACAATTACATCAGATTCGACAGCCTGAAAAAGACATTTTACTGATGAAGCCGCCTCTTTTCTCCAAAGTAACTGATGTTTCAGATAACCGAAATCCGCCACAACAACAGCCGCATTTTCCGAGAGCCTGACAACTCCTTCAACAGGATCTATAATCCAGGTTATCATTCGTATTCCGAGCTTTTGCAGCTGACGCTCAACTTCCGCAAGTCCATCAATCATAAACTTGTAATGCCGCAAATTCGCAGAAGGATAACCGGAATCTATTCCGAAAAAGACAAGAACAGGTAAATCGAGAGAATTCCCAATCTGAATAGCATGGTTCAGTGCGTGGTTATACTTCGCCCTCTGAGACTGCTGCATCCAGTAAAGAACATAACTTCCATTAACAGAATCTTTACCGTTGAGATTGTGAATTCTTTTATCCTCAACAGAATACATTACAATCAGCTGTTTACCATTTTTTCAGGCTGCCCTGTTGCATCAAGAACTGTAAACCAGAACCTGCTGTTTGGATTGATATTCCTCTGCTTTGAGATAGCAAGCTCAATTGGAACATGAGTATAATTGTTGTTCCACTGGCCTATAACAAGATCGGTCTTCCCGGCCATTCCTGCGTGGACTGCGTACTGGCCAAGTTGCGCACAGTAAATTGAATCATTAGGTACTGCGGGTGAACTACGTATCATGTAGCTTGGATCTATATATTTAAGGCTCATATCGACAGATTTCTGTTTAAAATATTTTTCAATTCTTTCTTTTAGAAAAAGACCTATATCTTTAAGTTTAACATTACCTGATGCATCTTTTTCCACATTGCCGTCCTGCTCAATAAGGTTCTGCCCCGCGCCTTCAGCAACAACAATCACAGCGTGCTGTCTTTCAAGAAGCCTTTTTTCAAGATGCTTAAGCAAACCATTCTCTCCATCCAGTTCAAATGGAACTTCCGGTACAAGCACAAAATTAACATCATTCATTGCAAGTGTGGCATTTGCTGCGATAAAACCTGAATGCCTCCCCATAAGCTTGACAAGCCCTATGCAATTAGGCGCCCCTTTTGCTTCAACATGTGCCGTTACAATTGCATTGACCGCCTGGGAGAATGCAGTTTCGAAACCGAAAGATCTCTGTATAAAACTTACATCATTATCGATGGTTTTAGGAACACCAACCACTGCCAGGTCAAGTTTTCTCTCTTTTGCCAGACGGGCTATTTCATGAGCGCCTTTAAGGGTCCCATCCCCTCCGATGGTATAAAGGATATTGATTTTTAACTTTTCCAGAGTATCCATAAGTATATCCATATTATCAGTACCGCCGCGTGAGGAACCGAGCATTGTTCCTCCGTTCATGTGAATATCCCGTACATGATCCGGAGTTAATTCAATTGGAGCATAACCTTTTGCGGGATTTAAACCATTATACCCGTATCTGATCCCGTATATTTTCCTGGCACCATACCTGTAATACGACTCCATAACAATTGATCTGATTACATCATTAAGTCCAGGGCAAAGGCCCCCGCATGTTACAATTGCAGAAGTTACATTTTCAGGTTCAAAATGCAGCGTCTCTCTGGGGCCTGCGAGTTCGAAGGTTAAATCAGAATCTATTGTTGACGCATCCTGATTTACAAGCATTACATTATAAAGCATCCTTTTTTCATCTTTGACAAAATTCATATCATTAAGATGAAACTTGTCGATAAGAGGAGATTTAATTTTTCTTTCTCCAATCTGTGTTATTGTCAGTGGCATAAATCAACTCCGTTCATTTAATTATAGAATTAATGTCAATATCCCATGCATCAGCCGCATACACCAGGATTTCCATTTCGTCATCTTTAATATTCGCATCAGACCTGGATATCTCAATGGCATATTTTAAAACCTTGATCCGGTTATTAACTGAAGAGAGGTTCTCAATTTTTTCTTTGAGTATATCAACAGATGTTA
>DINC01000312.1 GCA_002425885.1 Spirochaetia bacterium UBA5550
AAAACCGGAATGACAAAATTTTATGATTATAATAATAGTATTGTTAAGATGATTTTAATTCAAATTAATAATTGATGCAAGAATACTGCTGAGGGATTCCAGTGTAAAGGGTTTTTCCAGTGAACCGGAAAAACCGAGTTCGCGATAGTCCGCAAGGGCACGGTTTTCGGCATATCCGCTCATAACAATGGCTTTTACTGAAGGCTCAATCTCTTTCAGCAATCTGAGGCATTCAACCCCTCCGCAGTCACCCGGTATTGTGAGATCAAGAAGCACTGCATTGAAATTGCGTTGCTCATCTATAGCTTTTCTGAATTCTGAAACAGCCTCCATACTGTTTTTTGCTATAACAGGGGTGTAGCCGGTTTTCTTCAAAAAACGCTCAAGCAGCCTGCCGATTGACTCGTCGTCATCAAGCACAAGTATATTCCCGGAACCCCGGATTATCTGGTGTTCCTTATGAATGGTGATATGCTCAGGTTTTTCTTCAGTTGCCGGGAGCGTAATTATAAAGGATGTCCCCTGTCCTGTTTTTGTACCTGCCGATATTTTACCCTCATGCTGTGTAACAATTGAGTGGCATATAGTAAGGCCAAGTCCTGTACCCCCGGTTTTTGTGGAGTAGTATGGATCGAATATCTTTTCAATTATATCCTCCGGAATACCGGGGCCGTTATCAGTTACAGTAATTACAACATCACTCCCTTCATCTGCGGTTTCCCGGTTCGCACTTATCTCTATATGCACATCACGACCGCCAGCCTGAATTGCGTTAATTATCAGGTTGTTGATTACCTGGCTGAACTGGTCTGTATCAATATTCACCGGCGGAGTGCCGCTGCTGATCGAAATTTTTATATCTGCTGAGGAGCCTGAGGACGCGAACCTTACCCATTGCGGTATATGTTCCTGAAGCAGCACACTCTTTCTCTTGGGCGCTCCCCCCTGCGCGAAGGTCAGAAGCTGTGATGTGAGACGTTTTGCCTCTTCAATAAGTTTTACTGATTCTGCAAGGTGTTCATTTCGACCGGTGTCCGGTTCTCCGCTCATCATTGCCAGAGATATATTGCCCATTACACCCATGAGCAGGTTGTTGAAGTCGTGGGCTATCCCCCCTGCAAGGAGTCCAAGGGATTCTATCCTCTGCATGCGGCTCAAGGTGTTTTCATATTTTTTCTGTTGAGTTACATCGATCTTGATCCCCGTGGCGCCAACAGCATCCCCCTCAACTATAACAGGAGCTCCGATGAGCAGGGAAAATTCCTCATTGTTACTGTTCCTGCGGGAAACTTCAATCTGGAGGTTAGAGCCTGATAGTATTGCTTCTATTTCATTGTCAACAAGTTCAAGCCGTTCACGCTTTACAGGAATATCAAAGAGATTTTTACCTGTGCAGTTGCCTAATATTGACATGGCCTGTGAATTCTGCAATATGCATTCGCGGTTTTTATTAAATACCCAGAATTCGAAGGGGAGCGATTCAATCGCGGTTGATATTACCGCTTTCTGCCTGAGGAGTTCGTGCTCAATCTTTTTTCTTGCGGTGATATTTCTTGCCACCCAGATTACATACCTGGTGCCGTCTTCAGTGAGGAGCAGAGATGTGCGTCCTTCGAACCAGTGCCTGCCGTCAGGAACATCCAGCCTGTATTCATAAACCTGGCTTTCTCCGGTGGAGAGGGTTTTATGAATGATTTCTGCGGACTCAATACCTATCTTTTCAGGAAGTTCATCACCAAGTTTTTTACCGATTAATTCATGGGCGCTTTTGTAAAGCTGACCTACACATGATGTAAGGATATCAACATAACGCCCGTCTTCATCAATAAGAAAAGCAAGGTCGGGATGACATGTTATGAAGGATTCAAGATAACTTACACGTCTCTTAAGGTATTTCAGTTCATTTTCGATCCGCTCTTCTTTTCTTGTGTTCATATCTTCAATTTAAATTAAGGGATTTATATTTATTGAGCCCGGCTGTTCAATAGATTACTANNGGCATACTATTATTGAACTGGTTAAAATGAAACTGAAAAACACGATTAAATTAATATCTGATAAACATGCGTCCTGTGATTCCCCGGATTCAAATACTGTTCTCATGGAATATATGACCAGGATGCTCTTTCTTTTTCTCTCTTTTGTTACGGTACCATTTTTACTTCTCTCGGCAGCAGGGTGGTTTTACAGAATTATCCCTGCTGATACTGTCTTAATTCTTTTTTTCATGACTATAGTGTTTGTGATCGGACTGGTTCTTGTAAACAGAGGTTTCTGGAGAACAGGGAGTCTTTTACCACCCGGCATTATACTCCTCGCTGCTGTTTACGGTAATCTCATAGGCGGTATAGAAGCGCCAGCCATGCTTCTTTATGTTGCAGCGATAATACTTGCGGCTGTTCTTCGTGGAATTGTTTTAATGTACGCGGCCCTTATTATATCGGTTGCATCTTTTGTTTCTATCGGTTTCCTCCAGAAGTATGGTTATCTTGTGCAGTACAGGACAACAGAAACTGCGTTTCTGAACCGTATGGCTGTGGCATTATCAGCAATGATAGGGATAACTCTTCTTATACGGTTTCTGATTCTTCAGTACAGTAAAGCGCTTCATGATGAGCGGACAGAAGTTCAGGAGAGAAAAGCAGCGGAATCGGCTCTCAAGGAGAGTGAACGGAAATACAGGGAACTTGTCCAGAACGCCAACAGTATTATACTCCGCATAAATAAAAAGGGTGAAATTACATTCTGCAATGATTTCGCGGAGAGGTTCTTCGGATACCCTGAAGGGGAGCTCATCGGTAAGATGGCAATTGATACAATAGTGCCGCATACTGACAGTGACGGGAGGGATCTTCGCGATATTATTAATAACATACTTACTTCACCTGATGATTATCATTCACATGAAAACGAGAATATTACACATGACGGCAGAAGGGTCTGGATCAACTGGGCCAATAAGCCTGTGCTGAATAATGAAGGTGAGTACATCGAGCTGCTCTGCATAGGGAATGATATCACGCCGCAGAAACTCGCTCTGGAAGAGAAGGAGAAGATGCAGCTCCAGCTGATTCACTCGCAGAAGATGGAGGCCATAGGTACACTGACAAGCGGCCTTGCTCATGATTTCAACAATATACTGAGCGGTATAATGGGGAGCCTTAGTCTCCTGAGCTATCAGCTCCGTAAAGAGAATTTAACAGAGAGAGAGGACCTTGATAGTTATATACAGGTGGCCTTCGATTCATCGAAAAGAGCTGCGGAGATGATCAGAAAACTGCTTATACTTTCACGCAAGCAGGATATAAAGCTTACATACGTTGATATAAATAAATCGATTGAACATGTAATGGAAATATGCAGAAGCAGTTTCCCCAAAAGTGTAATTCTTAATGTTGATTACAGCAGCACACCGGCTAATGTCATGGCTGACGCAATTCTGATTGAACAGATTCTTCTTAATTTTTGTGTTAATGCTTCCCATGCAATGACAATAATGAGAAGGCCCGGCGACAAGGAGGGGGGTACTCTCGATGTACGGGTCTTTTCAGCGGAGAAATGCTCCGGGCAATTTCCCGGCCATGAAGTTTCTCCGGGTAACCAAAGATATGTAATCATTGAAATAAGTGATACAGGGATAGGGATGGACAGCGAAACCAGAGAGAGGATTTTCGAACCTTTTTTTACCATGAAGAAGAAGGAATCCGGTACAGGACTGGGTCTGTCAATGGCTTACGGAATAATTAATCAGTTAGGCGGATATATTGAAATTGAGTCTGAGGTGAACAGGGGATCTCTTTTCAGGATACATATACCTGAGGTTGCTGCCCTCTCTGATATACATGAACCGGGGGGGATCTGTAATCACCTGGTTAAGGGGAGCGGCACTATCCTGATTATTGATGATGAAGCACCTGTACTTGCTGTTGCCGAGGAGACTCTGAAGGCCTGCGGATACAATGTTTTAAAGGCAGCTGACGGAGTGCGCGGGCTCTCTTTATACATTGATAATGCCGGCATAATCGATGCTGTACTTCTGGATATATCAATGCCCTATATGTCCGGCTTCGAGGTATTTGATAAACTTCTGGAGATGAATAAAAACGTGAAGGTATTGCTCAGTTCCGGATATAATGATGATGAAAGGATTACTGAAGCTGTGTCACGCGGCACTGCGGGGTTTCTCCAGAAACCCTATACTGCACCGGAACTTTCGCACAGCATAAGTATGCTGCTGAAAGCATAAACCTGCTGAAGCAGATAATGCTTGAATATAAGCAACAGAGTGGAGAAAATGGCATCTCTATTAATTACCGGGAGTTATAGAGGATGAAGAAAGGGATTATCTGGGGTGCTGTACTCCTTTCTCTGCTCCTGCTGCTGCACTTTGCACTGTTTCCGCTCCGGTACACGGAGTCCACTGAGTCTCAGCAGGTTACTGCCGGGGCTTCAGCAGTAAAAGAGCCTGCGAAGATTGAGTTCAGGGAGGTATGGGGCTACCTCCTGAGAGGCGGAGAGAAATACTTTAAAGCAGATGCGCCCCTTACCGATATTTTTTATTTCAGCTGCGGTGTGAATTCAAAGGGGAGAATTAATATGAATGTTTCCCATCCGAAGCTCCCCCATGTTAAAGGGAAGAAGAGACGGGTACACCTTGTTATTTCTGAACTTGACAGAAGCGAACTTATGCATAAATGCTTAAATCCCGCGTACGGCATAAGGGATTATCTAATCGATGATATACTTGAGCTTTCTGCAAAGTTTGACGGAATACAGATCGATTTTGAAGCTGTGTCCGGCAGGGATAGAGGGGATTTTTTCCGTTTTCTTGAACTGATTAAGATGGGGCTTGACGAGGGGAAGATATTTTCAGTTGCAGTTCCTGCGCGTGTAAGGAGGGTGCAGGAGGACCCTTACGATTATTTCAGAATTGCAGACAGGGCTGACAGGGTTTTTGTAATGGCTTATGACCAGCACTGGAGCACAGGCACGCCGGGGCCCGTGGCTTCGCTTTCATGGTGCAGAAAGGTTATGGATTACGCCAGGAGTTCCGTGCCTCACGACAAGCTTGTCATGGGGCTCCCTCTTTACGGCAGAGCATGGTATAACAGGATTGAGAGCTGTTCAATAAGCGCGGGGCAGGCAGGGGCTCTCATGACAAAAAAGAGCGCCGTGAGCGGGTATAGCGCGGAGAGCGGTATAAAAATTACATTCAGGGATTCAGATGTTATTGTTTTTTTTGATAATGTAGATGCAACAAGGGAGAAGCTTCTGCTGTACAGCGCTTATGTTGATTCTGTGGGGTTCTGGCGCCTTGGAATGGACAGGCCGGAATTATGGGGAGAGATAAATCTCAGGAAATAACCCTGTGAGCCGGTAATGTTTTTTGCAGATGTATATCGGAGTATCTGCCGATTTAATAATAAAGATTTAATACTATTGTCCGGAGTGTTTCAATGAGTAAAAGAATTATATGCTTTCTGTTTATTTCAGCAATCCTGATTTCATTACATGCAGCGGGTCTTGAAGCTGTAACTGTATTCAGCAGATCAGGGTCAGCCACTACCGGGAGCAATGTTATACCTGAGAATGATCTCCCTGTGAATAACAGGGAAACTCTGTCGAGAAAAACCCTTGAGCCTGTAAAGAGCAAACAACAGGTTAAAGATGAAAAAGTAATTAAAGATGATAAAGTTAATAATGAAGAAAAAAATATAGGAAAAGAGAGAAGTATTAATACTGAGATCCGTATTATTGAGACAACCCGTACCAAAGAAACTGCACAGTCTTCTGTTGAATTCAGAGAGGTCTGGGGTTACCTGATGCGGGGTGAGGAGAAACTTTTTAAAGGGGATGAGCCTGTTACTGATATCTGTTATTTCAGCTGCGGCGTTTTAAGCAATGGCAGGATTAATACAAACGTTAAACCGCCGGTACTCCCTGACCTTAACGGGAAGAAGAGGCGCATTCACATGGTTATCTCCAACCTTGAGGGATACCAGCTTATGAGCAGGGCGCTTAATCCGGAAAACAGCATAAGGGATCTTCTTGTTGCTGATATTCTTGAGGTTTCAAAGAGGTTTGACGGAGTACAGATAGATTTTGAAGCTATTTCTAAAAAAGATGCATCGGCCTTTCATGAATTTTTAAGGATGATAAAGAGCGGGCTTGAACCGGGGAAGATTTTTAGTATAGCACTCCCTTCAAGGGTAACAGCAATTGAGGATGACGCATTTGATTATAACATCATATCAGGGATTGTTGACCGTGTATATATAATGGCTTATGACCAGCACTGGAGCACAAGCAAGCCGGGGCCTGTTGCGTCTCTGGAATGGTGCAAAGCAATAATAGATTTTGCCAAGGACATTGTGCCTGCTGATAAACTGATAATGGGTATCCCCCTCTATGGCCGTGAGTGGGAGGAACGTTACGTTAAAGGGAAAAAAGTTAAGGTTGTTAAATATAAAAAGATAGCAAAAGGTAAAAAGACAAAGAAGCCTAAGTATAAAAAAGTTGTGCGCACTGTGAAGATACCTCCAAGGATTGAAAAGAAGAGCAGATCTATCAGATCTAAAAGCCTACCTGACCTTGCATACGGCAGCAGAGCAGAGAAGGATTACTCCCTTGATAAAGGTGTCAGCATAAAAGTGGAGGGTAAGGGATTCAGCTCAGTTCTCTACTGTGATGATGTTCAGGCAACAAAGGAGAAGTTTGTTCTTTACAGGGAGTATGTTGATTCAGTGGGTTTCTGGAGGTTAGGGATGCAGAGTCCGGAGATGTGGGATGAGATAAGGATTGTTGATTAGAATAAAATTAAGTTACNNATAAAAAAGCCCCTTATTAAAGGGGCTTTTTTATGGCGCTGTAGTGCAGATACAGCATCGCCTAAAATCTTCTTACAGGGCGAACGCACTGGTGATCAGAAGCTTTACCATAGGTGGAGACTTGCCCGTCCTCTTTGTTCACGATCAGAGCCGTAGAAGTGCTACTTTGCGTGGATGAAAAAAAATAAGATGTTATTCCAAGAAATTCTGCATAAATAGGAATGAAGGTTACTCCGTTTTCATCATTTCCGGAATAGAGATTCTTAATCATTGTGCTAAGTTCATTCCTAGAGGGGAGAAACCATTCATCGTATATTTTTCCGTTATTTGTAATTGAATAAATGTCACAGTATTTAGCTGCGCTGTTGGTTATACTGTCTAATGCTAAAATATTTAGTGTATTCTGTAAACCGTAGCCTATGTCTGGAGAAGTTTCGACGTCTTTGCCGTTTGCACCCCATATGCTATCTGCGTCAACACCTGAAGCCATCTCAAGATATCTCCATCCGTCTGCTTCAAAGTTTGGATTGTCATAGAATATCCATCCCCCTGCGGGGCCCCTCTTCCTTAAAACACCTGTATCTGTTGTATAGATCGCGTAAAGCACCACATCTTCTGTTATTGCAAAAGTACTCCCTGCTAAGTAATCTGTACCTGATCCGTCCGGTTTACTGTTCCATTTTACAAATGACTGCCATATCTGCGGGTCTGCAACAAGGAGCGGCCCCTTGAGGTTCCCTGTATTGTCTGAGATTGTAATTGTTGCATTTATATCATGCTCAGCAGCGGCAGGAACTGATCCTCCCGTGTTCCCTGTGCCCGGGTAGTAAGTAACTGCCGGGCGCTTCCACATTGCATAAAGCCTCACATCTGCATTCCCCATTGTGAAGGTTGCACCTGGTGCATATTGGGTGCCAGTGCCGTCACTTTTGGTGTTCCACCCGCAGAGGAAATATACTGTTTTTTCAAGCCCCCCTGTGTTGCCGCTCACGGTTACTTCCTCTCCGTAAGTATAGTACCCCGGATCAGGTACTTCACCTGATGAACTGTTATTCATATATATAACCTTGTATGATGATGAAACAGTACAGAGGCATGAAGAAGTTTTCCCGCCGTCATTTGTTGTTGCTGTGATTGTTGCTGTACCTGTACTTTTTGCTGTAACAGTTCCGCTGCCGTTTACTGCTGCAACGGATGTATTGCTGCTTGCCCATGTAACGCTTCTGTCAGAGGAGAATGCGGGCGATACCTGCGCAAAGAGAGTTTCGGTCTGGCCGTTACCTAAAGTCAGTGTTGATTTATTGAGAGCCACGCTGCTTACATGTATTATTGTCGATGATACCATGCATGTGCAGCTTGCGGTAAATCCTCCGTCAGATGATGTTGCTGTAATTAATGCGCTACCTGCTTTTATACCTATGACCTGGCCGCTGCTGTCAACTGATGCAACATCTATATCGTTGCTTTTCCAGGTTATACCCTGGTTTGTGGCAGTTGATTTGCCTGATGAATCAACTGGCTGTATTACAGCGTTTAGCTGTTCAGTGTACCCCGCTGTAATAATCAGGGCTGTGGTATTCAGTGATACGCCAGTGGCTTTAACTGCTGAAGCAGTTACTGTAAATTCGCATGACGCGGTGTGACCTCCGTCAATTGATGTGGCTTTTATTGTTACAGTACCTGCGGTTTTACCTGTAACAAGTCCTGTGCTGTCAACTGATGCTATGACGCTGTTTGTGCTTGTCCATGTGAGGTTACGGTTCGTGGCATTTACGGGTGTGAATGAAGTGAAAAGCCTTTCGGAGGACCCTGTTTCAACCACTGTACCCTGTTTATTCAATGTTATCCCTGTAGCAGGAACAGGGGCACTCAGTATTGTGTAAACGCATGTGGCTTTCACTCCGCTTGCCGCTGTCACTGTGATGACCCCTGTACCCGGCTGTTTAGCAGTTACAAGCCCTGAATCATCAACTGATACTGTATCAGGCGCGCTGCTGCTCCATGTGAGCTGCTGATTGGTAGCATTGGATGGGGCTATCTCTGCTGTAAGCTGCTCAATCCCCGGTGTGTTTACAACAAGGGATGATGTTACGCGGCTCAGGGTCAATGCAGTAACGGGTATCGGTTTTTCCACAACAGTAACAGTACAGGAGGCATTAAAATTTCCTTCTGCAGTAGTGACTGTTATTACTGCGCTTTTTGTCTCACCCTCATTTACAGATGCAACTGCGGTCACAAGGCCTGCGCTGTCAACGGATGCAACTGTTTCATCGCTGCTCGACCATATTACACTTTTATTTTCGGTTTTTGATGGTGTAACAACAGGGTGGAGACGTTCGGTTTCACCGCTTACTATAGATGTCGTCTTTTTAAGGCCCACTCCATCAACAGGCCCTGTCAGATAACTGTGTGCCGAGTATATGGAATCTCCGCATGAGGAGAGCAGCATGACTGCCGCTGCTGATAGTGTAAATATTATTCTTCTCATTTTTTTAACCTGTAATTCAATCATCTAAAAAATAATCCCTGCGCTTATTGATAATGCTGCAAATTCCATCCGTCCGCTGCCTTCAAATATAACGGAATACTCAGCCCCTCCGCAAACAGTGAACCTGTCTGATATATCGTATTTAAGAGATATCCCTGCTGATGTCATCAAATCAAAGCTGCTCTCCTTTGTGATGCTGCTGATGAGAGGATCTGCGGTATCATGGACAATATACTCGATCATGCTGTAGCCCGCTCCGCATTTGATGATGCCGCGCAGGGAAAAATTGTAAAATAAAGGGAGTGTATAATTCATTTCAATCAGTGCGGGAATTATTGACATGCTCTCAATATCCTCTTCGCAGTTGAAGATGTAATAACCGGTCTCCACACCAATGCTGTATCTTTTAGCTGATACGCCCGCATCAAGCAGTACGCCATAGCCTGATGAGGCAAGATCCGGGATTATACCCATGGGGTATAAGTATGCAGCCGCAGATCGGATGTAAACTTTATAACCCGCGTCGTACACAGCTTTAATCTCTTCAGATTCAGTGAAGAGATCGTTCACCGCGACTACTGAGAACCAGTGGCGCCCTTCGGCAGTGAAGTCTTTAATAACAAATTCTTTCCCCTGTGAGCTCCCTTTTTTGATCCTCTCTTTCCCCTCTGTTTCATATATCGTATATGACTTCACCCTGCTTTCGGGATCAGTTACGTCTTTCCATGTTAAAGTAAGTGTTACGGTTTTGCCATCTCCGGAGTATTTCTCTTCCAATAAAAAATTTTCCGGAGAATCAGGGAGTGTGTTAACAACAACCTTTTCGCTGGGGAGTGATTCCTCTCCGGTATCAGAAATTGCCGTTGCATATATTTCATAAATCCAGCTCTTCTTCAGATTCTTTATTTCGCAGGATAGATCATCTGTCTCTTCCAGAAGCCTGTATGTGTCCTCTTCCCCTTTTACATCGCGCATATATATTCTGTAGAACTTTGCCGGTTTGAACGGCGGGCTCCATGTAAGGAGTATATTCTCTGTTGATGCTTTACCTGCCAGATCAGTGGGGTTTGTCCTGGCAATGAACATTACTTTTTTTCTTGGAATTTTAAATTCATCGGGTTTTGTAATGTCTTTGCGGAAAAAAAAGTCATCCCTGTCTTCATCAACCTGGTAGCCCTCAACCATCTCCCCTGTTGTGAGGCGGACATATACCTTCCCTAAATAAAGTTCAGTATAAATAATTCTCATTATCTCATTGCGGGGGATCCTTTCTATTGTGCCGGAATCATTTTTGACAGAGATTGAACCTATATCATCCGCGATGATTGAGCCTTTTATTATACCTCCGTCTTTTCTGAAAACATATTCAGCGCAAAGACGGGTTGCGGGGAGAACTGTTAAAATCAGCAGTGCTGTAACTGCTGCTGCAGTGAATCTTTTAAAAATCATTCTTCTTTTTACCTTGATGCCGGAGCTGCCGTTATTTTTTAAAATCAGGGAATAATTCATCGTCATTATCGCAGGCACTCTCAATGCTGTTTGCGTTATTTATATTTTCTGAATTAATCTTCAGGACCGCGTTATCATCAATTGATGTGACATCTTTCGAATCCAGAACATGCATTAGTGTATTAATAGATTCTTTTTTTCCTGTTAAATTATTATCCATCTTTAAACGCTTCCTCTTTATCTTTTGTTTATCATAAATGTAATTGCTGTGTAATTATGCTATTAATTGAAGCAAAGTCAATAGCTCCGGAATGAACGACACTTGCAGAGGAATGAACTGCACAAAAAATTTTATTTTTTTCCGCTTGAATTTGTCATCTTTAAAAATAAATTGAGGCAGAGGCGGCATTTATTCAATGAAAAACAGCAGGTGCGGATATCTTTCACCTCTTATAATGGTTAATATTGCGGTATGCTGCTGCCCTCCAGGAGCATCTCCTGTAATTATTGAAAATTCAGAGAATATATACAGTGCATCAGAGCATTGCCGGTACCTTGAGGATAAAAACGGCAGACTCTCCTTTGATGATGTGAGATCACCTTTACGGCGGGATCAATTTAAATCTTCACCTGACGGGGTCCCGAACTTCAGCTTTACAAGATCCGTTTACTGGTTCAGGTTCACGCTTTCAGACAGAAGGCTCAAAGGTGACAATGAACAGCTTCTACTTATATACAGATGGCCCTTTATCAATTCAATAACAGTTTTTATTGAAAAGAGTGACAGAACATACAGAATGATTGAAACTGGGAGTGCCTGGCCTGCTGAAACAAGAGATATCCCCTCAAGGCTTTTTATGTTCAGGCTTGATCCTGTAAAAGGGGGTGACACGGAGGTATATGTCAGGTGCTCCACAAAAGGTATTATGATTTTTCCTGCTGACATTACATCAGCAGGAAAAATGGCGGATGAGATGGAGAAGGGGAATCTTCTCTACGGTATATTCATCGGCATAATGGTTGTAATGATCTTTTTTCACCTTCTGATGTTCACTGCTGTCCGCGACGTGGATTATCTGTATATCTGCCTTTATATAGCGGCGCAGATGCTGAACCACATGCTTACTGACGGGATGATTTTCAGATATTTCAGTTTTCCCGTGGATTATCTGCATCAGTGGATGATGGTGCTGGCATCAATAGTAACTTCTGTCATTATACTCTTTTCATCACGTATTCTGAACCTGGATAAAGACATCCCTTTTATGGGAGCAGTGTTTAAAACTGCTGCCGCTATTTTTATTATTTTAGCTCTTATAAGTTTTCCCGCCTCAGGTTATATAGGATGGGATTTTTTCTTTACTCTTGTTCTCTTTGTTACAGTTCTTACTCTTGTTTTATCTGTAATACGGATGGCGCAGGGGGTTGCAGTGGCGAAATATATTTTTGTCTTTATCCTGTTATATCTATCATCAACACTTGCATTAAATCTTATACGTCAGAATATTATTCCATTCAACAGCATAACACAGAGTATAAGGCCGCTTTTACTCATTATACAGGCCATGATACTTGCTTATGCCATAAGCATCAGGATTCGAAGTATGGAACGGGATAAACTCGCTGTGCAGGAGGAGGCGATACATACTCTTGAACGGACTGACAGGCTGAAGGATGAGTTTCTTGCCAATACATCCCACGAATTGCGCACACCTCTGCACGGTATAGTGGGACTTGCGGATATAACGCTTAAAAACGGGCGCGTTGAGATACCCCGTTATGTCAGGGAGAACCTCCTTCTTATTTCTTCAAGCGGGCGTAAGCTGCTTGCAATCATAAATGATCTTCTCGATTTTTCAAAGCTGAAAAACGGAGAGCTCCCTCTCCATATAAAATCTGTTGATATAAAGAGTGCTGTGTCAGTGGTCTTTTCACTCCTCTCCCCGTTAACAGAAGGGAAGGCCCTTGAACTGAGAAACAGGGTCCCGGCAAAAATGCCGCGCCTTCTTGCTGATGAGCTGCGGGTTAAACAGGTGCTTTCCAACTTAATCGGTAATGCCATAAAGTTTACCCCTTTCGGTGTTGTGGAGGTATCTGCACGTGTCAATGAACAGGGCATGGCAGAGGTTACGGTGAGCGATACAGGTATCGGACTTGAGGATGAGTCACTTGAAAGAATATTCTCCCCTTTTGAACAGGCTGACGGCTCGGGTGTCAGAGCTTATGGCGGTACAGGGCTCGGGCTCTCCATAACAAAAAATCTTGTTGAACTGATGGGGGGCACAATAAGAGCGGAGTCGGGCAAACGGGGGGGCGCGTTATTTATTTTTACAGTTCCGCTGGACAGGCGTACCATAGATCGCGGTGATGACAAGGCTGCTAAAGAAACAGATGGGGTAGTACAGATACCTGATATAAGTTATAAGAAAAATAATCCTGCTCGCGATGGCGGCCTCTTTACACCGTCTATACTTGCTGTTGATGATGACCCTGTGTCACTGAAGATCCTTTCTGATTTTATTGATCTTCTCGGATACCGCTGTATAACTGCGGAGGATGGAAATGCGGCGCTTGATATTATTTACGGCGAAAGGGGTATAGATATGGTGCTCCTTGATGTAATGATGCCTGGAGTTTCCGGTTATGAAGTGCTGAAAAAGATAAGGAGAAAGCGCGGGCCTGAAGATCTCCCGGTTATACTGATTACTGCCAGATCACTCATTGATGATATTAATGCGGGGTTCCGCGCCGGGGCAAATGATTACATCATCAAACCCTTTGAGATTGATGAACTGTCACGACGTGTGAAGAATATATTCATGTCAATGGGGCGTGTTGAAAAAGGGGTTCCGGGGATAAGAATTAAAGAACAAAAGTGGGATCTATTTATCCCCTACAAGGAGATTCTCTATCTCTCCTCATCAGGTAAAAAAAGTATAATATTTAAGCAGGAGGGGGAGGAGGAGGTCACCATGCTGCTGAAGGATATTGAACAGATGCTCCCGGGAAATTTTCTGAGGATTCACAGAGGGCACATAATCAATATGGATCATGTTATAAAGATACATCACCTTGAGAGCTGGAGTTATAATGCTGAGTTAACCGGCGGCGCTGTTCTCCCTGTGGGGAGGACTTTCATCACGCCGCTTAAGGAGTATCTTGATAAAAGAAGTTAAAATTCAGGAGTTGATTTTACAGTCAAAAGATCTGTTTTATATCGTAAGTGATATCCCATCAGGATTTTCTTTACTTTTCTGAAGTTCCCTGATTACACGGTTTTTTTCAGGGAGCGGAAGTGGATTTGATCTTATGTTAAGGGACTTCAGTTTCTTCAGCGGCCCCAGGTCACGGGGCATCTCCTTTATCCTGTTGTAATGAATATCTATCTCCCTGAGACGCGGAAGCTCAAGCAGCTCCGGCGGAAAATTTCTGAAGCTGTTACCTCCAAGTCCGATCCATTCAAGTCTTTCAAGCTTAACGATCCACGGAGGCAGGCTGCTGAGCCTGTTAAAGCCGAGATGAAGTGCGCGGAGGTTAGTTAATTTTGTAACCTCTTCAGGAACCTGTTCTATTCCGGTGCTGTTTAAAAAAAGGATCTCCACATCACGGGAATCTTTAAGCGCCGCTTCAAGTGAATACTCCCCTTCAAAAAGGGGGAGTATTGCTGTTGCGGCAACCAGCAGAATTGATAAAGCACCAAGTATCCTCTCCTTTGCGCTTTCGTATTTTTCGTATAAAAAGTACGGGATTCTCAGAGGCAGATACAACATGAAGAACAGAAGTATAACAATAAATGTATAAAGTATTACGAGAGAGATTGAGTAGTGTGAAGCAAGGAGATAGTTATTGTAGTCGTTTGGCTTAAGCAGGTTGCTTATTATCGTGGTATATGCCAGTGAATAGAAAAACAGAAAGAGTATGTCAGCAGTAAAGTTTTTCACCCTTGAGGGTTTACGCTTTTCAGTACCTGCAATGACAACCATCAGGATAAAGAGCTCCTTGATTACACTCCCGAAGAGTGCAGCTGCAAGAATCCAGTTCACCTCTTCCCCCTGGAATGTTATTCCGAAGGCTCCAAGGGCTATGATTGTCATTATAACAGAGACAACAGCATGGAACATCCAGAGGAGAAAAATCCCGGCCCCATCACTGCTGAACTCTCCGCCGTACTTTGATTTAAGTATAAATGCAGTGAACTCACCTGCCATCGCAAGTATGAGGATTATCTCCAGCAGCGGGTTTGTGCCGCCGTGGTAGAGTATTTCCGATGAAACCTCATGTACAGTATCATAAAAGAACCAGTCATATACCATTTCATTAAAAAAGAATAGATAACCTGACAGCGCCAGGTTGGTCATTATGCTCCCTGTGCGTGCAGCATGTTGTAATGTGTTAAAGATGTTTATGTTCATCTCATCTGTATCCGCTGCTCTAAGTCAGTGTTGTTTATATAATAACATTTTTTTATAAGAAAAACAATTGTATTTGTCAAAAGTCTTTTTCTGATGGGATGTGCAAATCGACAGTAATAATAAATTTGTTATTAAAGGAGTTAAATAATCTATGAAAAGACTTATCTTTACATTTTCACTTTTTGTGATATTTCTCACAACTGTCTTTCCGTCAGCAGGATCTGCAGTTGAAATGTCAGCAGGTGTATACACATGGTATTCATGGTGGGATATGCCGGAAGACGATAATGAAATTGATCCGGCTCTTCTTTATGGGCCGGCTTTATCAGTAGGTTTTGCTGATAATATGAGCCTTACATTTGTTTTTCTTTACGGAAATTTTGATCTTAAACAGACAGATGTCGATACCGGTGGGTCTTATAATGTTGAAATAAACAGGATGGATGGTGATATTGCCCTGAATTACAGACTGAATAGCTTTCTGAAGATATATTTAGGTGGCAAGTATACCAGTTACAGCTATGACCTGGGTGCTGACGATAGTCCCATGGGCGCATCTATTGATTTTGATCATACTTTATTCGGACCCGGCGCAGGGCTCAGCGTTACATTCCCATTGGGGAATAGTTTTTACTTTATAGGTAATGCAGGGGGGTTCTATCTCTGGGGAGAGGAGGAGACATCTTCTTCAGCTTTTCCAAAAACAAAAGCTGACTGTAAGAATTATGGCCTTAACACTGGCATTTCAGTTGCTTATTATATTGTGCCTGCTTCAACAACAATCAGTCTCGGCGGAAGATATCAGCATATAAAAACCTGGACTGAAGGAACTGATGGTGAATCAGATGTAAAAGGCACAGACAAGTTTTACGGTATAACACTCTCTGCAACTTATTCTTTCAGTATATAAGATGTAAATCTGCTATTATCTGTAATACAATGCCAGACAATATTTTTGGTCTGGCATTGATTATGTGATTATTGGATTTGTTTTGATTCTGTTTATACGGTTTTCTTTAAAAGAGATTAATATGGGTGGATTATTTCTTCTTCCCTTTACCGCCTTCAGGTTTTCCCTTTCCTTTTCCTTTCTCTTTCATTTTTGCATGTTTACCTTTAGCTTTTAACTTTAATGCTTTGAATTCAGGGGAGCCGGGCTTTATCCCCATCTCTTTTGCAATGAATCCCCAGCCTTTAGATTTATTTTTTTGATACTGGTTTATTACATCATCAATCGGTTTGTTTGTCTGTTTGCCAAGTTCACAAGCCATGTAGATATCACCATCTTTCATCCCGAACTTTGTTCTCATCTCATTGAGTTTCGGGATAGGTATACCGAAATCTGCTGCAATCTCAGTGTCAAAACCCCCTTTATCTTTGGATGCTTCAATACTGATTTTATTCAGATCAGGGGTGAAATCATCGGCAAAAGCCGGTATAGCTAAAATTAATGCTGCAATTAATATAAAAAGGACTGATTTGAAAATGTTGTTCATTTAAGAGCCTCCGGTTATATTTAAATATTTGCTGGTATACATATAAATAAATAAAAA
>DINC01000290.1 GCA_002425885.1 Spirochaetia bacterium UBA5550
TCAGGAAGTAATAAAATAATCCTCAAGAAAAACTCTTGAAATATAAACCATGCTCTGTGAATTTAACCTTTGTTTTCCTTCGGGATGAAATTATGACTGAGGTATATATATGAGAGTTTCAAAATATGTTCTCCCCACATTAAAAGAGAACCCTTCTGATGCCGTTGTTTTAAGCCACAGGCTCATGCTGCGTGCAGGATTAATGCGTAAAGAATCTGCCGGCATGTATGCGTATCTGCCACTTGGACTTAAGGTGCTTCGAAAAGTAACAAATATTGTCAAAGAGGAGATGGACAGAGCGGGCGCTCATGAATGCCTTATGCCTGAGCTGACAAATGCGGATTACTGGAAAGAATCGGGACGCTGGTACACAATGGGGCCTGAAATGTTCCGCATAGAAGACAGAAACGGCCTCGAATATGCTCTTGGACCTACACATGAGGAAGCTTTCACTAACATGGTACGCTCTGTTGTATCATCATACAGAGACTTGCCGCTTAACCTTTACCAGATAAACACGAAGTTCAGGGATGAAATAAGGCCGAGATTCGGTGTTATAAGAAGTAAGGAATTCATAATGAAGGATGCCTACTCCTTTGACATTGATCAGAAAGGTCTTGATGAATCATATAACGCAATGGCTAAAGCATATAGAAGGATATTCGAACGCTGCGGTCTTGAAACAATTCCTGTTCAGGCGGATTCGGGAAACATGGGCGGGAGCACGTCTGAGGAGTTTATGGTGGCCTCTGAGATCGGAGAAGAGATTCTTCTGTTATGTGAAAAATGTGACTACAGGGCCAACAGTGAAAAAGCGGAATTCCAGAGGCCGCCGGTTGATTCTAAACATGCATCTGAAGATCTGAAAGAAGTTCATACTCCTGACATTAAAACAATTGAGGATCTTGTTAAATTTTTTAAATGCGATGAAGATAAATTTCTTAAAAGTATAATTTATATTGCAGACGGGAAGCCTCTCATGGTCGTAGTACCGGGAAGCAGGGAAGTGAACGAACATAAACTTAAAAATTATGTCAATGCGGTTGAACTTGATCTTGCATCTGATGAAATCGTTCAGCAGGTTACAGGTGCGCCATTCGGTTTCGCTGGACCGGTCGGATTAAAAGATGCAAGAGTAGTATTCGATATATCAGTGAAGGATCTGAGTAATACTTTTACAGGCGCGAATAAAAAAGATTATCATTATTCAGGAGTAACCCCTGGGCGTGACTTCGAGATAAAAGAGGAAGCTGATGTCGCATCAGCACGTTCCGGCGATATATGTCCGAAATGCGGAGCTTCAATGTATGAGAAGAAAGGAATTGAAGTGGGGCATATTTTTAAGCTTGGTTATAAATATACAAAGGCAATGAACCTTACAGTTCTTGATGAGAAAGGTGAGGCTGTAACTCCGATAATGGGATGTTACGGGATCGGGGTTAACAGAACAATGGCGGCTATTGTTGAACAGTGCAGTGATGAACGTGGAATTATATGGCCTAAAGAAGTTTCACCATTCCAGGTGCATTTAGTCGGCATATCAAAAACTGATGAAGAAATAAAAGCGGTTGATGTTATATACGATAAACTAATCGACGCCGGCATTGATGTTCTTTACGACGACCGCAAGGCAAGTGCCGGATTTAAATTCGCCGATGCTGATTTAATCGGTATACCTTTGAGAGTTACAGCGGGGAAAAACTTCTTCGCTAATGGAGAACTGGAATTTAAAGAGAGAAGTAAAAAAGAGATAAACAACATCCCATCGGATAAAATAATTGATGAGATAAAAAATTACTACAAATAAACAATTAATCCTTTATTGCTGTATCCTTCCCGGCTCCGGGAACAGGATGCAGCAATAATTACTGCCTCCGCATCACCCTTGTTATACTCTGTATATATTAAGTTTAAAGTGCATTTTTATTGCTGACCGGTCGGAAAGATTTGTGTTCATTTAATAACTGCTACGTTTTTTTTATTTTTTAATTNNATATTTTTTTTATACTGCCGTGTAAATATCTAAAAATATACTTGCAATCAATTGCTTTTTAAAGTTAAACTTTCCATCCCATAAGAAAATATATAAAGAATCAGACGGGGGAATTGAATGAAGGAGGTTGTTGTTCTTGCATCCAGCCGCACAGCAATTGGAGATTATCTTGGGGGATTGAGCAGCATTACTGCTGTTGAACTCGGGATTGCGGCCGCCAAATCAGCTCTTGAAAAATCAGGTGTAAAATCTAACCAGGTTGATGAAGTAATAACCGGAAACGTTCTGCAGGCCGGATGCAAAGGTAACTCCGGAAGACAGGTTTGTCTTGGTGCCGGTTGTCCTGTCGAAACTGTAGCTGTTACAATCAACCAGATGTGTCCTTCATCCATGAGGGCTTTTGAAATCGCGTCTCAGCAGATCATGCTCGGCAAAACGGAGATTGAGCTTGTTGCAGGGTATGAAAGTATGAGCAATGCGCCATACATGTCATTAAAAGCAAGACAGGGGCTTCGAATGGGGGATTCGGCTCTTGTTGACCACATGCTTTATGACGGGCTAATAGACGCGTTTAACAATTACCACATGGGTATCACTGCTGAAAATATTGCAGAACAATATAAGATCAGCAGAGAGGAGCAGGACGAATGGGCGTATATGAGCCATCAGAGAGCCATTGCCGCCATTAAAACAGGAAAATTTAAAGATGAGATTACACCTGTAGCAGTAAAAACAAAAAAAGGGGAAATACTTTTTGAAGTTGATGAGCATCCGCGTGAAGACATTTCACCGGAATCCTTAAGCAGATTAAAACCCGCGTTCAAGAAAGATGGAACTGTTACAGCCGGTAATGCTTCATCTCTCAATGATGGCGGTGCTGCTATTGTGCTCACAAGTCTTGAAAAAGCAAAAGAGCTGGGACTGAAGCCCATTGCCAGACTGGTGGCATCCGCATCTGCGGCTGTTGCTCCGGAAGTGATGGGGCTTGGCGTAGTCCCGGCCGTAAAGAAGGCGCTTAAATTTGCCGGTTTAAGCATGAGTGATATCGGACTATGGGAGCTGAACGAGGCGTTTGCCGCACAGATTATCGGATGCAATAGGGAATTGAAAATTGATAAAGGGATAATCAATGTCAATGGTTCAGGAATATCTCTTGGACATCCTGTCGGACAGACTGGGGCCCGTATTATAACAACACTTCTTCATGAGATGAAAAAGCGTGAAGTAAAATATGGTGTTGCTTCACTATGCGCAGGCGGGGGGCCTGCAGCAGCGACAGTTTTTGAATTAATAAGGTAAAGCAACGATAATGCTGTCCGGAACAGTGTTCCGGACAGCATTCTTTTCTTTAATACCTAAAAAGCTTTTACCTTCGCAGAAAAAACGGTATATCTTTCCCCTGCGTTAAAAAAAAACTTAATTTTTTTTAACGCTATTATTATAAAAAACAAATAAACTGATTT
>DINC01000288.1:0-165 GCA_002425885.1 Spirochaetia bacterium UBA5550
ATCGATATATACTCCATTGCGGGGGGCAACAGCTGGTCTCTGATTGATGCAGGGAAGAAGCTTGAACTTGACAGGGATATTATCAGAGATATTACAACTCATGGTGAAGCCGTCAGGGAACACGGGAACAGGATCAATGTTTACCGCAGGATTATCATGAATAAG
>DINC01000288.1:188-3409 GCA_002425885.1 Spirochaetia bacterium UBA5550
CCTGTTTATGTGGAGCTTGTTTATGATGTTTCAATACTTTCACAGTATATGCGAAGAATAATTTTATACTCACTCTTCTCCTGTATAATAATCACTGCAATCATTTTTCTGATATCGACAATGAAGATGAATGATATGTTCATCAGGAGGATGCATAATATCATTGATAGTCTTAAGAGGATAAAAAACGGCGATTATAGTATAGCAATAGATGATAATTATGGCGATGAAATTTCTGATATAACATCAAATATCAACCTGATGACCAGAACTATTCAGCAGAGAACAGGTGAAATAAACAGAACAAATGAACAGCTGCGAGAGATAACCGTTTTTGTGAATGACATAATTGATTCTATGCCGTCCGCCCTCATTTCGATTAATGACAAAGACAGAATTATTCAGTGGAACAGGGAAGCTGAAAAAATTTCAGGTCTTTCATCATCAGAGGCAACAGGACAGACTCTATGGAATGCCATACCGCAGCTTTATAAATACAGGGCAAAATGTGAAGATGTGCGTCAGAAGAGGATTAAAGCAGAAATCTACGGCGAAAACTTTATCGTCGAAAGAAACGGGAGGGAGGATGTTTTTGTTAAAAATATATATATATTCCCCTTCAGTAAAGAGCAGATAACAGGCGTTATACTTAGAATTGATGATGTTACTGAGCTGGCGAAAAAAGAGGAGCAGCTTGACAGGGCTAGAAAAGCTGAAGCTCTGGGAACAATGGCCGGGGGGCTTGCACATGACTTTAACAATATCATATCAGGAATAATAAGTACAACCTCTTATCTCGATGTGATATTGAAAAGCGGAGGTGAAACCGGCATAGATGAGATACAGTCTCATCTGAATATCATAATGACATCAGGTGAGAAGGCTGCCGGGCTTGTGAGAAATCTCATGTCCTTTTCAAAAGGGAGCAGGTTTGAGCATGTAAAAGTTGATCTGGGGGCTGTTATCTCTGAAGTGTCAGGTTTGGCGGCAGCAACCATTAAGGACGTTGTATGTACATTCGATGCCGGCAGCGGAAATTCATATGTATTTGGAGACCGCACACAGCTTGAGCAGGTTATTCTTAATCTTATAGTCAATGCTGCTGAGGCTATAAAGCAGGGTAATCAGAGGATAGATCAGCCGGGAAAAATTGAACTCAAACTTGAAAAAACAGAAACAGGGGATAAACCTCTCTCTTCTCCGGAAGGTTATGTCTGGCGTATATCAGTACGTGATAACGGCCCCGGTATTGATAAAGAACATCTGGAGACTATTTTTGATCCCTTCTTCACAACAAAGAAAGAGGGTAACGGCCTGGGGCTTGCCATAGTTAATACAATTATTACAAGGCATGAAGGCCTCATTGAGGTAGAGTCAGAGCAGGGGAGAGGGACTGTTTTTTATATATACCTCCCCTCAGCCGGGTAAACAGGATAGTGTAATTAATCTTTTTTTCAGCTCTATTAATGTTATTAATCCTTGACAGATTATGTCTCATTAGCCATAATCCGGAGTAATCTGACAGGGGGTAATATGAATAAAAAGATTGTTGTTCCTGCTGAAGTTTTTTCAAGAGTTTCAGGTTATTTCAGGCCGGTTAACCAGTGGAATATAGGGAAAAGGGAGGAGTTCTCTCTCAGAACCTACATTAATTTAAGCGGCTTTCAGGGCTCAGAATCATGCGATTCATGCAGAACCCCTGAACGCGCTATCTCATAGGGAACGCTTCATTTATTATAAGATCTGTCTCCTCGGTATTAATTGAGTCCGAATCGCTGCTGTAGCTGTAAAGATATGAATTATATGAAAATGTATCTGTATTGAAATAGCTGTATACATTGAAAATAAAAAGTACAAGGAAAACAGATGCCGCAGCGAGAGAAGTGATATAGCTTCTGAATATAGTCTTCTCTTTCCGTGCATTTTTTTCAGACAATACCCTGCCGGCTATTGAGAGATTCCATGAATCGCTCTCCAGCCTGAGACTGATCTCTTCATCCATTTTTGTTTTATAATCCTGCATCTTTCCCCCCTTTCATATAATCGTGTAAAATTTTTTTACCCCTTGATATTCTGGATTTTACAGTACCTGTATTTAATCCGAGCTTTTCGGAAATCTGGTTCAGGCTATATCCTGATGAAACCAGCGATAACACTGCCCCGTACTTATCGGGAAGTTTCAGTATATTCTCCTGCAGAAGTGCGATGCTGTCATCTTCATAATTTTCAGTTAAATCATCGGCATTGATCAGCTTTTTCTCCTTTTTCTCCTCCTTCAAAAGTTTTTCGTTCATACGCAGAGATTCGTTCCGTGCAATGCTGTAGAGCCATGTATTGATTGAGGATTCACCCCGGAATTTACCTTGCGTGAGGCTGCTGTATGCCCGGAGATAGGTCTCCTGCACAACATCGTCAATGGAGTGATAGAATCGCGAAGCAAGATTTTTTTCTATGGCGGAGAGTACCACTTTTTTTGTTCTCCCCACTATCTCAGCGAAATCACGCTCATTCATTTCTGCCGCCACGCCCTCTCTGCATTTTTTCAAAGAACCTGTTTCTCTCGCTTTTCAGAATTTTTTTCTGCTCTGCCGAGAGTATTGAGTCTATTTCACTACCCTGTTTTATTCTCAGTATCTGTAATTCAACATTCAGTGAAGCCATTTTTTCAAGAGACTTTCTCACCTCTGTTATATCAGGTTTATCGTTTTTCTGCAGAATGCTTCTGAGTTTTTCTTTTTCCGGTTCCATGCTGCGGAATAAAATTATATTTTCTTCTCCGAATTTTCTGTTGAGTTCTTCAATCTTCGCGACCTGTTCACTGCTGAGGTTAAGCTTTTCTCTCATAAAATCAGGGCCGCAGAAATTCCTGCCGAACCTGTTCCCCGGCATGTGATGTCCGCTTCTCATTCCGGGGCCCTCATCCATAAATTCCGGTCCGCCGCCTGGGCCGGGCATGAATGCCGGTTCCCTGTGATCTCTGAACATCATTATGTTTACTGTGACAAGTACTGCTATTATCACTGAAAGTATTATTATAATNNGATAATTATTCTGCTGTTCATAACACCGGTCTCCATCTATCCTGAAATTCTGCTCTTCAGCCTGTCGTAATCATCTTCAGATATTTCCCCTTTTACAAGCCGTCTGTTAAGAATAGTCATTACATCCGGGGAATCATCATAATTATTCCTCCCGGCTCCAGCTATATTTTTATAAAAAAG
>DINC01000288.1:3467-4364 GCA_002425885.1 Spirochaetia bacterium UBA5550
AAAAGAACAATTGTAATTAACCACATAATTCCACCTCCTCTGCTGAAAAAGGGTGTATAACAGTAATATGGTCCGGCTAATGCTGAGACTGATGGTATTACTGTCATAATAAATATTGTTAATAAATATTTCATAATGATTATCTCTCAATAAAATAAAGTCTATTGGCGGCAAAAGAGCCGCCAATAAAACCGGTGATTACCACATGCCGCCGAATCCCGGCCCGAAACCCATACCTCTGTGATGCTTTTGGAAACCGTCAAATTTCTCGAGCTGTTCCTTCGTAAGAATTTTTTTAAATTCTTTTAAATGGTTTTCATGAAGTTTTTCCATTTCTTTCTCATTATTTCTGCTTTTAAACATTTTATCATGGAAATCCATGTTGAGTTTATGAATTTTTTCAGCCTGTTCATTGTTTATCCCGAGATAGTCATGCATCATTCCAGGTTTACTGTTACCTTTTCCCTGACGCATACCCTTCCCCTTATGAGGGCCTCTGAAATCCTTAACTTTTTCAAGCTGTTCTTTTGTCAGAACTTTTTCGATCTCTTTTCTGTGATTTTCTCTTACTTTGTAATGAGCGTCACGGTCCTTCCTGGCTTCAAAAAATTTGTCTGCGTAGTCTTTATTGATTTTATGGATTTTGAGTTCCTGTTCCTCTGTGAGCTTCAGGTCATCAAATATCCAGCCGTGGTATCCGGGGCCGCCGTTCATACCCGTGCCGTAGCCTGAGCATCCGCCATTCCCCATTCCCCGGGCAAAGAGTGCTGATCCGGTTCCTGCCAGAATAGCAAGAGCCAGCAGTGTAAGCATTATACGTTTCATATGTTATTTCCTCCATCTTGTTATATGTGAGTTAGACCTGTAAGAATTGAAAAAGGTTCCCGTAATAATAAA
>DINC01000229.1 GCA_002425885.1 Spirochaetia bacterium UBA5550
AATCATGATTATTATCACATAGTTATTAATAAGGAGTAAATATGGCCGTTCAGAAAGAATTAAATATGAAAAATCAGGCAATAGATGCCGCAATGCTTCAGATTGAGAAACAGTTCGGAAAAGGCTCAATTATGCGCCTTGGGGATAACCCGGCAAAAGGGCAGATTCCTGTGATATCAACAGGCTCTCTTGAACTTGATATAGCTCTCGGAGTCGGGGGGGTCCCATGCGGACGTGTTATAGAGATTTACGGCCCTGAATCATCAGGTAAAACCACACTTACGCTGCATATGGTAGCTGAAGCTCAGAAACTTGGAGGTTCTGCGGCTTTTATTGATGCGGAGCATGCTCTTGATCCTGTTTATGCTGCAAAACTTGGTGTTAAAACTGAGGATCTTCTTGTTTCACAGCCCGATACAGGTGAGGAGGCTCTTGAGATTACAGAAGCTCTTGTAAGATCCGGTGCAATCGATATAATAGTAATAGACTCCGTTGCCGCCCTTGTACCTAAAGCTGAAATTGACGGAGATATGGGGGATTCCCATATGGGGCTACAGGCGAGACTTATGAGTCAGGCTCTGAGAAAGCTTACCGGAGTCATTGCAAAGTCAAATACCTGCGTAATTTTTATAAACCAGATCAGGATGAAGATAGGAGTTATGTTCGGATCTCCTGAAACAACAACAGGGGGAAATGCCCTGAAATTTTACTCATCAGTGAGACTCGATATTAGACGTGTTGAAACTCTGAAAAATGGGGATGAACCGGTAGGAAACAGGGTGCGCGTAAAAGTTGTAAAAAATAAGGTTGCACCTCCATTTAAACAGGCTGAATTTGATATAATGTATGATTCAGGAATTTCCCGTGAAGGCGGAATACTTGATCTTGCCGTAAAATATGATATTATTAATAAAGCGGGTACATGGTATTCATATAAAGAGGAAAGGATCGGCCAGGGTAGAGAAAATTCACGGAAATTCCTCAGGGATAATCCTGAATTATGTAAAGATATTGAAGCGAGAATCAAAACTGAATCCGGAATTAGTGGCGGCGGAAATACTGCTGAGAAACCTGCTGAGCAGGCAAAGCCGGAAACAGCAAAACAGAGTACAAAATCTTCACCATCTGCGGCCACAGTTCCTGAGGCCGCAGCAATAGAACAATAACCGGAAGGTGTTATGAACAGGATAGTAAGACTGAAAAATGATGACGATATAAAGCGTATAAAGGATTGCGGTCTTATTATCCATTCTCTTTTTAAATTGATTAAGTCCATGAATCTTGAAGGGTTAACCACCTGGGAGCTTGATTCATTTATTGAAGATTACATAATGAAGAGAAAAGCCCGTGCTGCTTTTAAAACGGTAAGAGGGTACTCATTTGCTTCATGTATATCTGTTAATAGCGTCGCATCTCATGGAGTCCCTTCGCGTAAACTTCGTATCAAAGAAGGGGATATTGTCAAAATTGACACAGGTACAGTGATGAACGGTTATTTTGCAGACTCATGTTTTACTGCAAAAATCGGTGTAATATCTGAAGATGCTGAGAGGCTGGTTGATGCTGCGTATAAGGCGCTTTTTGCGGGAATCGGAGAAGTATATCCCGGAAATAACATCGGAGATATAGGATTTGCTGTAGAGGGCTTTGTGAAAAGCCTTGGTTATTCTGTGGTGAAAAATTTCACAGGCCATGGCGTCGGATTTGCTCTTCATGAACCCCCGGTCGTCCCTAATTACGGATTAAAGGGAACCGGGCATCTGCTCAGAGAGGGGATGGTTTTGACTGTGGAACCTATTGTTAATGAAGGGAGCGATGAGCTTCTGGTGCTTGATGACGGGTGGACATCCGTTACTTCTGACGGGAAACTTTCTGCGCAGTTTGAACATACTTTAGCAGTTACTGAAGCAGGGCCTGTAATTCTTACTGCTGAGTAGATTTTTCATCTAACCTTTATTTAAATCCTATTTTACTTCATTGATTCCATAAAAACTTCTTTATATCTTTTAATTGACTCAATGACCTTTTTTTTTCAATCTGACTCATTATCACCGGTGAAGGATTTTATGAAAAGTAAACATTTAAGAGATATTCAATCAGAGCCAGATTACAGAAATATACCAATCAACAGAGTCGGGATTAAAGATATACGTTATCCCGTGGTAGTTCTGGATAGAATGGATGGCAGGCAGCATACTGTTGCAAAGGTAAATATGTATGTAAACCTTCCTCATCAGTTCAGAGGAACTCACATGAGCAGATTCGTAGAAATTCTCAACCGATACCGCCATGGCATCAGCACACTGAAAATCAGGGAAATTCTTGATGATATGAAAAAACAGCTAGATTCTGAAACAGCCCATTTTGAAATTGAGTTCCCCTACTTTATCACAAAATCAGCTCCGGTGTCAGGAGAAGAAGCCAAGATGGAATACACTTGCCGTCTTGTGGCAAATTCTGACGTGGATTATTATATGCTTGAAGTCAAGGTTCCTGTGCTCTCTCTCTGCCCATGCTCCAAAGAGATCAGCAGTTTCGGTGCACATAATCAGAGGTCAATTTTTACACTTCAGATTGAAGCTAAAGAGAAGATATGGATAGAGGATATTATCGAAGTTGCCGAAACATCAGCGAGCTCCGACATATATTCAATTCTCAAACGTGAAGATGAAAAATTTATCACTGAAAAATCCTACGAGAATCCTGTATTTGTTGAAGATATGGTCAGGAATGCTGCGGAGAAGCTGATGAAAACAAAAGGAATACTCTGGTTTTCAGTTGAATCAGAAAACATGGAATCCATTCATAACCACTCTGCTTACGCGCAGATCTGTATTGATATGAGAGAGAGGTGATGCATCTTTCTAAACCGTTTTTCATGTTATTCTTTGCCATGATATCATTTTCATGTCGTAATGATAATGATGTTATAGCTGAAGTGAATACGCGTATGATCATCCGTTCAGAATTTCATAATTGGCTCCGCAACCGCGATATCAATCCGTCAGAAATTTTTAAAAACCGCGGGGAAACCGAAAAACAGTTAAAGCAGATGGCTGTAGAATCTCTGACTGTTGAAGAAGCTGTTTCAAAAAAATTTGATATTACCCCATTTTACAACAATATAAACAGGGCAGTGTATGCCAACTTTCTTTCATTAAATTATAAATCAGAAATTATAAAGAATCTGTCTTATACAGAAACCGCTGCTGAATTAAAAATAATAAAACTCTGTTTTCCGGAAAGTTTAAGCAGCAGTCATGACCGGGAAGTTTACAGAGATAAAATTGCGCTCGCCGGTCATATTATCCGGCAGGAAAAATCCGGTGTAGGTTTTGATGAACTCACCCTGAAATATTCCGAGGAGAAGCATAATCCCGCCGGGGGAAAACCGTATGTTGTTCCGTTATTGCTTCTGGATAAAGCGATTTTTGAGAAGATAAAAAATCTTCAAGATGGAGAGGTGGTCTCAGAACCGGTTGTGCAGCAGGGTTCTATACTTATAGTAAAATTTATCCGCTGGCTTACCATTACAAATGATAATGCAGATAAAGTCATAAATGATAAAAAAATATATGATAAATTTCTGGAACATCTATCTGAAGAAGCTATTGAATATATTATCGCAGAGAATGGAGCGGATTTGAATGTTCTTTCGAATATCGAAAGGGCACGTTTTATAAACCGTAAAGAGCTGTTGTTTTCAATCAATGGCAAATCATTCACCGCCGGTGATCTTGATGAGCTTCTGAATCTTTTTGTTTTTCTGAAATCCGGTGAAACAGGTTATACAGCCGGCCGGGNNATATGGCTCTTACTATTTTAAATGAACAGATGCTTTCGTGTATTGCTGAAACAAAAGGGATCTGTGATAGCGAAGAATTCAGGAATAAATGGGAATCCATAAGAAAAAGTACTCTTGCGGGAGCTTATAAATACTATATGCTTTCCGGTAAAAACAGAGATGTGAAAAAATTTTCATCCGGTGATACCTCTCCTGTTATTGGAGTAACTGAAAAAGTAAAAATAGAATGGGAGAATAATTTACTCAATTTAAATAATTTTGTTATTCACAAGGGAGTGCTGTTTTAAGAAGTTTAATTAACTAATCCAGCACCGGATAGTGCAGGGTCAACAATAAATATTTTTTCATTACCTTCAATTGACATATCTTTAAGAGGATTTATGTCAATACCGAGTTCTTTTGCGGAGTTGATATAGAAATTGATGACATCCTTAAGCCGTCTGACGGCTTCATTTTCATTAGAACCGTAGCAGTTGATGTCAAGCTCCGGNNGTTCGCTATATATTCTCCGCCGTTATTGATGAGTTTAATAGATATATTCATTGATAGTTCTCCACAAAAGTTGCAGCCCGTTAATAAAGCTTATAAAAGTAATATCGTCAAATTGCCTGAATAATATTAGAATCAGGAAAATCTATTTAATCAGAGCTTATTTAATTAATTTAAAGTTCGGAAAATATTCTTTATCTGCTTATTATTTTTTGTAAATCCCGGCTTGCGGCATGAATATTTCTTGCATTAATCCCGCAGGGAGTGATAATACAATCATTGGAGAATAAAGTGGATAACGAAAGAGGATCAGGACGGGTTGTCTTTGCACATATTACAATTGGTATTCGNNTTTGCGGGGAACTGGCTTGATGTCCGTTTCAATAAATCGCCGCTTTTTCTGATCATAGCTACGGCAATCGGTATGGCTATCGGGTTTTATCATCTTTTGAAAGATCTTCAGGGTGAAGAACACAAGGATAAGCGTGTAAAAAAAAGTAAGCGTGTAAAGTGGAATTGAAAAGTATTATAAGTAAAAACCGTACGGGTGTATGGTTTTTTTAAAAAAAAACAGTTAAACAAAAAAAAAGATTTAC
>DINC01000166.1:0-9439 GCA_002425885.1 Spirochaetia bacterium UBA5550
AATCTTTGCTGTTGAAATGAATATCAGAGGTCTGGTTCCGGGTTTTCTCTCAGGGCTTATACCGTTAAAACATCTTGTAATAATAGCCCAGGTATTCACGCTTGTATTATGCTTTGAAGTGATCAGTCTTATATTCAGCTTCGTACATTCAGTTACCATATCCATGGGAAAACAGATCGAGGTTCTTTCACTTGTTCTCCTGAGAGAAGTATTTAAGGAGTTCTCTTACTTTACCGAGCCTATTGAATGGGTTCAGGCCAAACCATTTCTATTCCCCATGATCTCAAGCGCCCTTGGCGCCCTTGTTCTGTTTATTATTCTCGGTTTCTATTACAGGATTTATCAGGCACGGCCTATTACCAATGATTTAAGAGAAACTAAAAATTTTATTAAGATAAAAAAGAACATCGCTTTTGTACTACTGGTTTCTTTTATGATTATAATCATTTATGAAGCAATTCTATACCTTCAGACCGGACAGTCTCACAAAGCTTTTGATACTTTTTTCACGATCCTGATCTTCAGTGATATACTGATTATCCTTGTTTCAATGCGTTACAGTACAAGCTACCTTATCACTTTCAGAAACTCCGGATTCGCGGTGGCCACTGTTTTTATCCGCCTTGCGCTGTTGTCCCCTCCGCCATACAGCGCTCTTATAGGAATAGGGAGCGCGCTTTTTGTAATGGGGATAAGCCTGAATTATAAATATTACAAGCCTTCAGAAAGCTGTGTCAGGCCCTGCCAGGACCCCTCTGTGAATGCTGATTTCTCCTCTCCCCGAACCTGAGAAGAGCAAATCCCACAATCAAAAAAATTATTGAGAGAAGACCAAGAGCAATTTCAGCATGCCTGACATCCATGAATGATCTCGCAGCTCTTGCCTCTGCAGGCATATCAGGGTTATAACGCAATTTAATATCCGGAACCTTATAAAATGAATTTGTAAAACCTGATTCACGGGCTTTGATAAAAGTCCAAACCTCATAATCCATACTGACTTCACTGCGGAACCTGTGACTCCTCCCTTCAGTGTCCGTGAATTCAATTACAGGATAAAAAACCTTTTTGTTTACACCATCCGTGTCAGCTTCATCCGCTTCAATGTAATCGACGATCCTGCCTGTTGTTTCAGCAGATGATGACATAAAACTCCAGGTTTTTATAATAAAAAAAATCATACCAGCCAGCAAACATACCCCGACAGCAGTGAATAATCTGCCGGTAAACTTCATGCTTAATGGAAAAGAGTATATCACAACGAATCTCCTTATTTGAAAAAAATCACTACCTGATCCTGTCAGTAACCGGAACACCGGCAAGAAGATATTTTACAATCCAGATAAAAACACCTGTAAGCAGGAGATTAAGAGCAAGGCTCAGAACAGCAACTGTTACTATGGGGCCCCCGATGCCGTAACCAAGGCTGATAATTATAACACCTGCTCCAACTTCCCCGCGTGGCCACATGCCGATAGCTATTGCCATCCTCTCCCTCCAGTGTGCCTCTTTTCTGTAAACAAAAGCCGGGAACATCTTCCCGAGGTTGGAGAGAAGCGTCACAGCAATTACATGAAAAGCTATCTCCCCAGGACTAATTGCGGGCTGCGAACCGGTTACAGTCGAAACAGCCCCGCTCAGCCCGCCTGATGCTTCTCCAAAAATCAGAGGCATATTCAGGCCCACCAGTATCATGAAAGAAGCTGAAACAATTGTGGATACTCTTTTTTCAATTTCTGAATCATGCACGTTATCTGCTTCAGGGCACTTTATCATTACGCCAAGAACAAAGGCAGGGAGAAGAACTTCAATATGAATAGGGACATCAGGATCTATCGACTTGGTCAGAAAATATATAACCTCAGTGACAAGAACAATTACTGCTGAATATGCCAGCACAGAATTCCACTTTACAGGAAACGGCAGGCGATGCATGAACCTCCATGCCAGCCATAAAAAGGTCACCATCACAAGTACAGCGAAACCGAGCTGCCAGGCAAAGCCCACGATCATCATCTTCAGCGGGATCATGAGGAGCACAGTATCAAGGTCATCAAAAATCGCGAGAACCCGGGTTTTACGGTACATCCATGTAGAAGCAAGACCAGCCGCAGCCAGCATGGAGAAGAGCACCCCTGCTGATGTGGGAGCAGCGAAACGGGATGCAAGCATCACCTCTTTCCAGGCATTCCAGTCCTGCCAGAATGCTGATGGAAGCATTATAAATACAAAATAGAGAGCCACAAAAATCCAAGGGAAAGCTGCGGCAGTCATCGCAACAAGATAATCCACTCCATAAGATTTTATTTTATCCTTCTCTATTTCGAATTCATATCCCACATGAATCATAATAAATGAGAGCGAAATCAGTGTGAGTATACTGATAATTTTTGAAAAAGCAGTGTATAAACCGCCAATTATTCCGGGGAGGAATTGTGATCCGGCAAGACCTGCAATTAGAAAAAACGAAAAAATAATTACTTTTTTCATTCAGTACACACTCTCCAGGTTATAAGAATCTATTATCTTTAATATAAACCCGGTGCAAACCATTGTCATAAAAAAATATTAATAATTACGAAATGATTTTCAGATTCATGCACTGAAACAAAAAATCCCTCTTATGAAGAAGAGGGATTCATCTCTGAAACTTTAAGCNNCTACTTATTATAATTTATCCTGTAATACTCAACTTCATTATCAAGAAAATTTGTAAAGGCCAGATATTTTCCGTCAGGGGAGATGTCCAGTCCTGTAGGCTGATTCCTCCCCCAGATCCATTCAACAATTTGAAGAGTTGCTGTATCTATCACAAAAACCTTGCCGAATTTCGGGCCCTTTTTTAAATATGTCACAGGATTGTTCGGCCCCCTTGAAGAGACAAAAAGGTATCTCCCGTCAGGTGTAAGTTTAGCAGTATTGAGTTTTGAATCAACAGGGATCTCTTTAATAACCTTATCATCAGCCGGATTGATTACATATATGCTTCCTCTGTACATGTCAGAAACATAAAGGAGATTTTTCTTTTTATCAAGGAGTATATGCCTCTTTGCACCTTTAGGGAACTTCATTGTCTTTACAATCTTCCCTGATGCAATATCAATTTTCTGAATCTCTCCTGAACTGAATATACAGACATAAAGAAATTTATCATCAGCAGTTGTTACCATCCCGCGGGGAATACCTGCGACCTTGATCTTTTTAATAACCTTATACTGATTCACATCAATTACTGAAACATCGTGAGATTCCCAGTTAGACGCAAAAGCGAGTTTATGGTCATTGGTCATTGCTATAATCTTTGTCCATATACCCTTTGAAGGTATTGTGAGCTTGTATGAGTAGTCCTTCATGTCAATTACATGAATGGCATTTGCCGCCATCTGAGAGACCCACATCTCATTTCTGTCAGTGAAGAAAACAATCTCAACAAAGTTGCGTAGTTTCGCGTACTGCTGAGGGATTTCAATGGTTTTCACCTTCTGAAAAGTTGACGTTGAAAAAAGGTCAACCCCTGCTCCTTCAAGGAGGGCGCATGCGAAATACTTACCGTCAGGCGTAAATTCAACGCTCTTGGGATGAGCCCCTGTCTGAAAAACAGCAACCTGTTCTATCATTGAACTCTTCTTCTCAAGCTTGATCTCAAGCTCTGAAGTTCTGCCGGTAATATTTATTTTAACTTTTTTATCAAGGTAGCCCTCTGCTTTTAAAAGGAACTCGCGCTCACCTGTCTGAACATTAATCCGTTTCAGATACTGTGTGACCTTCTGCGGGTTAACCCGGGCTCCATCTATTGAGAGTGTATAGGTTTCAGGGAATATTTTAAGGTTTACGCTCTTCTGTGCAGCAGTTACTGGTGAAAGAACTGTGAACAGTGCTATGGCTATAACTGATAATCTGATTCTATGTTTCATTCGGTACTCCAGTAGAATAATATCTTTTTATTATTTTTCTGCAGGAGTTCAGGAAATCAATGACTTTTCTGTTTTTTCTGTACTATTTGAATTTCTTCCCTGATTTTGTCAGATGTTCAGACATACTGATATCTTCAATCACTTCAAAGTATGTTTCAATAATATCCTTGTGTGTTATGATCCCCTCGAAAACATTATTGTTTTCTCCTGAGACCACCGGTATAATTTCGAGCTCATACTCCTTCAGCTTAATCAGGGCATCAGCAACAGGATCAAATATATCCACAGCCGGAACCTTAACTGCGATATCACTGGCAATCAGCAGATCCGCCAGATCATTATCCAGAATTGCATGCCTCACATCCTTAAGTGTAATAATGCCAACGAGCTGCTGTTTCTTATCTACAATAAATATATCACCATACTTTGAGTTTATTATTATCCTTACCAGTTCTCTGAAAGGAGTTCTGAAATCAGCAACATCCATATCCGTTTTAAGAATGGAACCCACGGTTATCTTCCCGAGAATATCAAGGTCCCCCTTTTTTGTAACATCGATATTCTCATCCATAAGGGCAAGAGTATACTCACTCCCCCTCCTGTAATAAATTATAACAAGATATGAAATGATTGAAACAAGCATCAGCGGGAGAATAAACATATAGTCCCCGGTTACTTCAAAAACAAGAAGGATTGATGTAAGAGGGATGGAGTTTATCCCTGCAAGAACTCCCCCCATGCCTACAAGAGCAAAAGCAACAGGATCGAGAACAACAGGAAGATAACCGTTCACAGTAACAGCAAAGATATACCCGAGAAACGCGCCGATGCTTAGTGATGGAGCAAAAGTGCCGCCATAGGCCCCGGCCTGGATAAACATGGCGAGAAAAACAATCTTTAGTACAAAAAGCAGTGTCAGGTCAGGAATCTCTATTCCGTTGTGAAGAACCTTACTGATAGTTGAATACCCTATACCGAAAAGTTCATAATTCCAGATCAGGAAAAACCCGAAAATAACTGTTGCAGGGAGAAGCCTGACAAAAGGATTATGAAGCTTAAGTTTATCATTAAAGAGAATTTTAAATTTTTCGGAAAATTTAAAATACATCATTGCTGTTAATCCGCAGAAAATTCCCAGCGCAAGAAAGTACGGATACGACTCAAGATCCCCCATATGATATGCAGGAATATCAAAAATCTTTTTGTTCCCGAGAACTGCCCGTGAAAGGATGTCAGCAACAACAGAAGCAATGATAAGCGCGCTGAGAGCCCTGTTTTTCAGATCATTGAGGAGAATAACCTCTATACCGAAAAACACACCTGCAATGGGAGCATTGAACACAGCGGATATTGCAGCTCCCCCCCCTGCAGAGGTGTACATGATCATATCGTTACTGCTGAGCCTGAAAATCTGGGACATGAAAGAACCTATCCCCCCTCCAATCTTAGCAGCCGGCCCTTCCGGCCCCAGTGGCGCCCCTGTTCCAATAGAGATAATGGGAGCAACAAGATGAAACAGTGTCTCACGGATTGGAATAAAGCCTTTGCGGATAATTACAGCCTTGATTACACTGAGCACCCCCTTCTCTTTAGCTATATCAGGTGAAAGTTTTGTCATGAGGGAGCAGACAAGGCCGCCGGCTACCGGAATCAGAATAATAAAAAACGGATTGATATCATAATCTCTGCTTATGCTCTGAGGTTCAAAAAATTCTCTCATTTTATCAAGCAGATAATGGAATAGTATCCCTCCGCTCCCTGCAAATAGACCGAGCACAACGGATATAAGCACATGATAAATATATCTGAATATATCAGAGTCAAGATAACTGCTTATAAGAAGTGAATTTATCTCCTTCTGATCCTCATTCTTCTCTGCATCTGATGCAATTTTTTTTATCACTGACAAACTCCGCCCTGTTTTTCAATGTGTTCGCAACAATGCCGGCAGTATTTCGCGCCGGATCTGTTTCTTGTGCCGCATGATTCGCATAGAGTAAAAAAATCAGAAACAAGATAACTCCCGCATTTTTTACAGTACCTCGCCCAGAAACTGTTTTCAGTACCGCAAACGGGGCATACCCCTGCTTTTCTGAAAGGACTCTCCTTCAGAAAAAATCTAAGTTTCTTTGAAGCATACATTATAACAATAAATGAAAACATCAGCGCGAACAGAAGCGCAAAGGGGGAATCGGGATTCATGAACTGGTAGAGATTATAAAGAGTATGAAGAAGTGCCGCAGGTATTACATAAGGAATCACTGTTTTTAAGTAGCTCCCCCCTTTATAAAACTTTGCCCTGGCTATACCTGTACCCCAGATTGAAGCAAGCCCCACATGAAGAGGAACAGCTGTAAAAGATCTTACAATGAGGACGCCGAGACCTCCATTCACTGTGTACTCAATATTTTCAAATGCTGCAAAACCAAGAGCAACTGTCATTGAATATATGAGACCGTCCACAGGCTCATTGAACTCCCGGAGCTTTCTGAGTAACAAAATAGAAACCATTGCCTTGAAGAGCTCCTCGTTGAATCCCACGAAGAGAGAGAAAAGCAGAACTGAACTGAAATCAGCTGCTGATTCGCCAGTAAACATTTCCATTCTAAGGCCAAGGCCCAGTGCTGCAAAACTGTTCAGAAGGGCGGCAGGGAGCCCGCTTAGAAGACCACCGGCTATACCCACGAAAAGGAGCCACCTCACAGGTTCAGGCTCGAACCTGTCATTCCTGTAAATAAGGTAAAGCCAGATTGCGGCGCTGAAACCGACCGATATATATACGGGAGCCATTAAAACCTGCCTTATTTCTGCCATTAAAGAGGACTGACTTTTTTATAATAATTTTATAACATCTATTCATCAAGAACTTTATATTAATGAATCGGCATATTATATAGAAAAAAAAGTTGTTAAACATAATTAAAATAAAAGAATGTCCCCGTGGAGGATATTATGCCTGAAAAATCTGATGCCCTTATTGTTGAAGGTGGAGGTATGCGTGGAGTTTTCGCAGCAGGAATACTTGATGCTTTCTACGAACAGAAGTTTAATCCTTTTAATTTATATATAGGAGTTTCGGCCGGTGCCTGTAACCTCGCTTCGCACCTTGCAGGTCAGTATAAAAGAAACTACAGGTGCTATACAGATTACATGCTGCGTCCTGAATTTATCAGTGTAAAGAAATACCTCCGTGGGGGGCACTTCATGGACCTCGACTGGTTCTGGGACTATGTTGATAAATACGATACACTGGACAGGGAGAGCGCCACATCCCTTGGTGATAAAAAATTCCTTGTGGTCACAACAGATATTGAGACAGGGGAGGCTCTCTACACCGAAGCTCAGAGTGAGATTCTTGATGATCTTCTGAAAGGTTCAAGCTCTGTTCCTGTTATGTACAGAAATTTTGTCGAAATATATGGGCGGAAAGTGACAGACGGAGGGGTTTCTGACTCCATACCTGTTCAGGAGGCATACAGACGCGGTGCACGAAGGATCATGGTTATACGTTCACGTCCTGCTGAATATGTGAAAAGCAGCTTTTTTGAATCACGGATCCTTCCCATGATCTTTTCATCATACCCGGCACTTAAAAAAGCTTTGCAGATGAGAGAAAAGCGCTACATGGAATCTGTTGAATTTTTAAAGAATCCCCCTGCGGATGCTGAAATTATCGAAATAGCTCCAGCGGAGATCCATACAGGGAGAACAACCCGGAGCAGGGCAATCATTGAAAATGATTATTTTCAGGGCCATGTGAAAGGGTATGCAGTTGTGTCCGCCTTTGAAAAAAAATGATTTTTTGAATATACTTATTCAATCGTACAGTGCTATAATCCTCAAAAGCCAAAAAAGGAGATAATCCGTGTTAAAAAAAACAGTACTCATTGCCTCAATTCTTCTTATTCCATTTACAATACTTCATGCGCAATCACCAATCAGCAAATCAGTTGTTAAAATATATACCGTTTCTGACAGCTACAGCTATGATAATCCCTGGCAGACTACAGGACAGTCAAAGGGTACAGGTTCAGGCTGTATAATAGAAGGGAGAAGGATTCTCACCAATGCCCATGTGATCAGCAACAGCACATTCATTCAGGTGAAGAAAGCCGGTGAGGCAAAGCGCTATACTGCAAAGGTGGATTCTGTTTCTCACCATAGCGATCTTGCAATACTTACAGTTGATGACAATGAATTCTTTAAAGATTCATCTCCTGTACAGATCGGCGAACTGGCCGAAGTAAGGGATAAGGTTGCGGTTTACGGATTCCCCACAGGAGGGGACGAGATGAGCATCACTGAAGGTGTAGTCTCCCGTATTGAACAGAGACATTATGCACACAGTAACGCGAACCTTCTGGCCTGTCAGATTGATGCGGCAATAAATCCCGGAAACAGCGGCGGCCCTGTAATTAAAAAAGATAAAATCGTGGGTGTAGCATTTCAGTCAGCCATGAGAGGGGAAAATATAGGCTATATGGTACCGGCTCCCATAATTCTCCATTTCCTTAAAGATATCACTGACGGAAAATACGACGGATTCCCTGAACTGGGGATTCTCTTTCAGAAAATGGAGAACCCAGACCTCCGTGAAAAGTTCAGAATGAAATCACGCCAGAGCGGTGTACTCATTGCTGATATGCTGATCGATTCCCCTGCGAAAAACATCCTTCAGATTAGTGACATTCTCATGTCAATTGATAATGTGCAGATCGAAAATGACGGCTCAATTGAATTCAGGCCAGGTGAACGGACTTCACTTAACTACCTTGTCCAGAGAAAATTTATAAATGACTGGATCAGCTTGAGTATTCTTAGAAACGGTGAAATTAAAAATTTAAAAATAAGACTCACTGTTACTATGAACTCAACACGGCTTGTCCCTTTCGAACAGTACGATACACCCCCCGTATATTTCATATCAGGAGGGCTGGTCTTTGCTCCACTTACAAAAAACTATCTGCTGGAATGGGGGAGCCAGTGGTTTTTCAGCGCGCCGTCAAAACTCCTCTACTTCTACCAGAACGGCATAAGAACTGCAGAGAAGAGAGAAATTGTTCTCCTCACCAAGGTACTTGCTGATGAGATAAATCTCGGTTATCATGATATGGATAATGCGGTGATAGAAAAAGTAAATGGTATTAAAATTGCCGGAATGGAAGACTTGGTCAAAGCTGTTGAAGAGAATAAAGAGCCCTTCCATATTTTTGAGGATGATTCCGGAAACAAAATTGTTCTTAAAAAAGAAATGACTGATAAATTCAGCGGAAGGATCCTTGAAACGTACAAAATTAAATCTGACAGGTCAGAAGGCCTTAGAACTAAAAACCCGCAGAAATAAAAATAAAAGCAGCAAGCACAGTAAGCAGCACTGTGATAATTATATTGCTGTTAAACCATGCAATTATAACAGCAGAGAGTATCCCCAGTGCGGATACCACAGGTTTACCGCTAACAGCGCTGATGCTCCCCGGCAGTATCAGCGCTCCTAACGCGGCATAGGGGATGAACGAAAGGAAGAG
>DINC01000166.1:9445-12669 GCA_002425885.1 Spirochaetia bacterium UBA5550
GAGTTTAAGCCTCCCCGGAATCCTCTCCACGTCTATAAGATACAAAGGAAGAAGCCGCGGCAGATACGTCACAACTCCCATAAGAATAATAATTCCGGTTATCTCCATATCACTCCTCCCTGAAAAAAAAGATACCGGCAGTTGAAGCTGCAAGTATCGAAAAAATAATGTTCCACCCTGAACCGGAAAAAGCAAAGTATTCAAGAACTGAATTTATAAAACCCGCAATAAGCGCTATAATCCCCGCGCGGAATGATTTACGCACCGCCGGAATCAATATTGCGACAAACATAGCATAGAGACATATTGAAATACTCTCCTGCAGAACAGAGGGGAGAAAATCACCGGCCACATAACCCGCAACAGTTCCAGCAACCCACCCTGAATATGCAGTAAAATTAAGGCCCAGTATATAACTCTCCGAAAACTCCCGCTTCTCCATTGATGCAACTGAAAATGTTTCATCTGTAATACCGAATGCAACAAAGGGGATGACCCCTTTGCGGAAAGAGGTTCTTGAGGAGAGAGACGCACTCATGAGAAAATGCCTGAAGTTCAGAAGAAATGTTGTCAGCACAATTTCGCCTGCGCCTATACCTGCGTTTATCATGTTAAGCCCTACAAACTGGCTGGCTCCGGCAAAAACAATTGCAGAGAAGCTGAATGTCTCAGCCAGCGAAATCTTCACAGAAACAGCCAGGAGCCCGAAAGTAACAGCAATCGGGAAGTAGCCTATAAATACCGGAATCCCCGCAAGGATTCCATCCTTTAATCTCAGTCTGTTCAATTTTTCACCGGAAGAATTTAATTTTAATACCGGAAATTTCAGTAATCATAATTATATGTCAACGGTTTATTTGCAGATTCCTGATTCAAGCAATGCATTCCGCCTGCATCTGACTGGATTATTACGTACTGAATCTTCAACACGTTTCAGTAAATGCCTCCTTTAAAATATTGATCTGTAAAAAAAAGTCTTTTTTTGAGCCGTTGTTCACAAAAAAAACGTATTGTTGTTGATTTTTACACTAATACAGACATTATGTCTCTAAAATAGATAAACAACTCTCTTAAACTAATGGGCTTTAGAGAAATCATGATTTAAATAATCCGCGGCAGGTTCCCTGCCGCGGTTCCATTATAGGGAAGTATTTTAATTAAAATTTTATTAAGAATCGTTCTCATTATTAAAAAGTACTTGCAATTAATTTGTATATTTTCAAAATAACTTATAAATACAGCTACACAACAGGAGAGTTCATGACAGCAACGGCACAGGAGATTAACCTGGAGGCTTTCTTTAAAATTTCATACGGTCTTTATATTGTCAGCGCCGGGAACAGCAGTAAAAAAAGCGGCTATATTTCAAACGCTGTTTTCCAGGTAACAGCAGAGCCTGCACAGTTTGCAGTTTGCTGCAGCAAAAATAACTATACTGCTTCACTTATAAATGAAAACAGGGCCTTCTCCATTTCTGTTCTTAAAAAGGATGCAGCTCAGTCCCTGATTTCAACTTTCGGCTATAAAAGCGGGAAGGATACTGATAAATTCAGCAGCATTAAATATACCACAGGAATAACAGGAGCGCCCATAGTCACTGAGGATTCCCTTGCCTGGTTTGAATGCCGGTTAACCCAGGCAATTGATGTGGGGACACATATCCTCTTTACTGCTGAAATTGTAAACACACTGCTAATTGAAGATGGGGAACCACTGACATATTCATACTACAGAGAGGAGCGGAAAGGAAAAGCGCCGAAAAACGCGCCGACATATATCGATCCTGAAAAAAAGAAGGAGCAGAAATCTGACTCTGAAAAATATAAATGCCTTTTATGCGGTCATATATATGACCCCGCAGAGGGTGATCCTGAAGGTAAAATCGCAGCAGGGACAGATTTTAAAGATCTCCCGGACTCATGGCAATGCCCGGTCTGCGGCGCGGACAAAGGGAGTTTTGATCACATTTAATTTAAAAGATAATTGCGAAGCTCACACAGTAAACAGAGGGCAATTGCAAAAAAAACAATTCCTGTATTACATGAAATAAAATATTAAAACCATATAAAGGAGAATTCAATGGCGTCAATAAAAGGAACAAAAACCGAGCAGAACCTTTTAAAAGCATTTGCAGGTGAGTCACAGGCAAGAATGAGGTATAACTACTTTGCCAGCGCAGCAAAGAAAGAGGGGCTTGAGCAGATAGCTGCAATGTTCGAAGAAACAGCTCTCAATGAAAAGGAACACGCAAAACTTTTCTTCAAATATCTTGAAGGGGGGATGGTAGAGATAACAGCCAGCTATCCCGCTGGAGTTATAGGGACTACGCTTGAAAACCTTAAAGCTGCTGCTGACGGCGAGCTTGAGGAGTGGGGGGAGCTCTACCCGGATTTCGCTAAAATTGCCGAGGAAGAGGGCTTTAAAGAGGTGGCCATGACTTTCAAGATGATTGCAACAGTTGAAAAAGCACATGAAGCCCGATACAGAAAACTTTATGACAACCTCATGGCAGGAAAAATTTTCGAGAAAGATGGCAAGCAGATTTGGAAATGCAGAAACTGCGGGTATCTCCATGAAGGGGAGAAAGCTCCGCAGCAGTGCCCTGCATGTAAACACCCTCAGGCATACTTTGAAATCAAGGAGACAAATTACTGATTTTTTCTTCTTCAGGAGTATGTTTATCATGACGGCATTATCAGAGGTAATGCCGTCATCTTATATAGAAAATTCTTTTCTTTAGCATAGCAGTCTGCTTCATCACTGTCGGTTCCCGCAATAATCGTCTTTCCCCTTTTTAAATTTCACGAAACTGATCAACTATCCGGATTTTATATTGACAGGAGTCTTTACTATTGAATACATACTATTATAGATATTATTAAACAGTTAATCCGGAACCGGAAAGATGGTTCAGGGTTTCAGTTCTTACGAGGAAGCGCTATGGATAAAAGAGAATTCCCGCGATATGAAAAAGACCTTACAATGGGTTATGCTTATCCTGATAAAATTACAGGTTCCCATCTGCCGGGGAGGATTCTTAACATAAGCCTTGGCGGGGTATACATGCTTTCAGGGTCAATCCTTGAAACAAACAAACCTATAACGATGACATTTACAATCAACAGAAACGGAGATGTTAAAAATCTTACAACAACAGGATCTGTCCTGAGATCAGGTAATTTAAATGATAATCCTGAAATAATTTCAAAATATAATTTAAAAGA
>DINC01000168.1 GCA_002425885.1 Spirochaetia bacterium UBA5550
GATTTTTGTGAAATATGCACTTATTTTTAAATTGCCATCAATATCTTTTTTATATATGTAATAAAAAGATATAAAATTTTAAAAAGGAGATTTTATTATGAAAAAACAAGGGATAGCTCTTGCACTTGCACTTGTAATGAGTGTGATATCTTTACAGGGATGTGTAGGCGGCGGTAACGGATTTGTTGTTACTAAAAAGCTTTATAACTGGAACTCAAGATTGAGCAATAAGTGGGTCAATGAAGTTGTTTTTTTAATTATGGTTATTATTCCGGTGTACGGGATTGCTGTACTTGTTGACGGAATTATTCTGAATTCAGTTGATTTCTGGACAGGATCAAATCCCCTTGCAATGAAGCCGGGTGAAGTTGAAACAAAATATATCACAGAGGGCGATAAGTCATATAAAGTTGAAGTGAGTCTCAACCGTATGCATTTTCAGCAGATAACAGGCCCGAACATGGGTGAAGAGGCTGAGCTTGTTTATAATCCTGAAACAAAAACATGGCTACTCGGTAACGGTAAAGAACTTAAGAAAGCAGTTCAGATGCTTGACAGCAATAAAGTTAAAGTATTTAAAAAAGATGGAGATACAGTAATCATGAGCAGAGAAGCGGTTACTGAAAAAATATAGAATCAATTTTTCTAAAGAGGATTTTAATAAAAAACTCCGGCAGAAAATACCGGAGTTTTTTTGTAAGAGTAACGGAAAGCGGATTATGCAGCTTTCTCTTCTTTATTTTTTTCATCTTTATACTTGGTTGCAAAGAAATCCTCTGTTTCAGCAACTACAACCTTGCTGAGAAGGAGGAGGCCGATAAGGTTCGGTATAGCCATAAGCCCGTTCATTGTATCAGCGAAGTCCCATACAAAGGCAAGTTTAAGACAGGCGCCTATTGCTACGAAGGCAACGAAAACAATTCTATACGGGAGAAGAATTTTTATACCGCAAAGATATGTAGCGCATTTCTCACCATAGTATGCCCATCCCAGTATTGTGGAATATGCGAAAAGTATAATTCCTATTGATACTATCCAGCCGCCGATTGATCCCATGGCATGTGTAAATGCAGCAGTAGTAAGAGCTGCACCTGTAAGTTCACCTTTCATGAAATCTGCATTCATTAGTACTATAGCAAGCACAAGGCCTGTTATTGAACAGACAATAATTGTATCAAGGAATGTTCCTGTCATTGATACAAGAGCCTGGCGTCCGGGGTGATCTGTCTTGGCTGCGGCAGCTGCGATTGGAGCGCTTCCGAGACCTGCTTCGTTTGAGAAAACACCGCGCGCAACTCCGAATCTCATGGCAACCATTGCTCCGGCAAATCCTCCGCCCACTGCTTCAGCTCTGCCGAAAGCAGCTTCAAATATATAGGCAATAGCAGCAGGGAGCTGGCCTATGTTTAATAATATGACAATGAGCCCGCCGATAACATAAAAAACTGCCATGAAAGGAACTATCATTGATGTTACGCGGCCAATACTTTTAATCCCGCCAAGAACTACAAGGGCTGTAAGTATTGCCATCACGATCCCTGTGGCAATTGCCGGAATACCGAAAGATGCTTTAACTGCGTCCGCAACTGAATTTGACTGAACCATGTTTCCTATCCCGAAAGCGGCAATGGCGCCGAAGAGCGCGAAAAGCATTCCGAGCCATTTCATGTTAAGACCTCTTTCAAGGAAATACATCGGGCCCCCTGCCATCTCACCTCTTTCATCAACTATTCTGTATTTGACCGCAAGAATTGCTTCTGAATATTTCGTAGCCATACCTACAAGAGCAGTAACCCACATCCAGAATATTGCTCCCGGACCGCCTAAAACAACAGCAGTTGCAACACCCGCAATGTTGCCTGTACCGATAGTAGCTGCAAGGGCTGTCATCAGCGCCTGGAAGTGATTTATGTCACCTTCAGAGCTTTCATCCTGATGAGGAGTGAAAGCCAGTTTCAGTGCATACGGAAGATATCTGAAACTTATGAATTTAAGTCTTACAGTTAAGAATAAACCTGTGCCTACAAGCAGCGCAAGCATGTAGGGTCCCCATACTATGGAGTTTACAGTTCCCACAAAATTAGCAATAGATTCCAAAAAAAGCCTCCTGTGAAGAGTTATTGTTTATAAGCCGGAGTTGACTCCATAAAGACTTCAGGAGTCGTTTATTTATATCCCCTTTATACCCGTATAGAATCAGAATATGAATCAACTATAAATAAGTTCAAAATATTCGTATCAGTTTATATTAAACCGGCGGAGAGGGGACCGGATGAACTATATTATATTATCATCCGTTTATTTTTCTGACATCTGTTAAGTCAAATGTCAAGTTTTTAACGCATAACAGTCGGATAATTTACAGGGGGTTAACATTTCAAAATTATGTTTGACATTTAAACATCCATTAATGTTAACATTTGCGAATGTATGCAAGTGTTAACATTAAACAGAAATTCTTTCCCGTACTGGTTGTAGTATTTTGCTGAATAATCAGGAAACAGTTATTTTCCCCTTCGCAGGAGGTGGGATCTATTATACTTAATAATATTTTAAATTAAAACTGGAAAAAGAAAAAAAAGAGGGTATCTTTGAAGAAAAAAGATGAAGCAGCAGACTATCCGGAGATGGACGACCCGGAATTTTTTAAAATCCATGCTGAGTTCTGTTCAATATTGTCGAACGAGAAGAGACTCAGGATTATGTGGATACTGCAGAACGGTGAACGTTCTGTTTCTGATATAGCGGACTATCTTGACATCCCTGTTACTAATGTTTCGCAGCATCTTAAAGTTCTGAAAAACCAGGGGGCAGTTGCTGAACGTAAAGAGGGTAAGCAGGTATATTACAGAATTACAAACAGAAAATTTATAGATGGGTGCAGACTTATAAGACAGGGTATTATTGAAAATTTCATGGAGAGGAGTGGGGTTATTTTAAAAAAATGAGAAGAGGAGTATCTCTCATTCTGTTTTTTGTTTTTTTATCATGCGGGAAAGCGGAATATATAACACCGGCTGATATCTCCTCTGTAATTTCATCAGAAAAAACTGTTATTATAGATCTTCGTAATGAAAAGAAGTTCGCTGATGGACATATTAAGGGTGCGATTAATGCCGAATATCATGAGGCAACATTTTTACGTGATATAAAGAATATAGATAAAGAGAGAACTGTAATCCTCTATTGCGGTGAGGGGATTAAGTCTGATAAAGCAGCTGACATAATGAAAAAAGAGGGATTCAGAAATATTAAGATTCTCAGCGGCGGTTATGCACGCTGGCTTAGTGAAGGATTTTATGGAGAAAAATAAAAAATTCTACTTTAGATATACGAAGGAGGTTTTTATGAGCAGAAAGGTGTGCTTTTTTGCTTCAGCATTAATTCTTATAACAGGTGCTTTCACAATGCTTTCGGCAGGCTCTGTGGACCACTCAAAGTTTGCTGAGCTTAACAGGAATTTCAGCAAGCCTGAAGATCTCACAGCGGCATGTCTTAAGTGTCACAACAATGCCGGCACTGATATAATGAAGACAAATCACTGGCTCTGGACCCGTAAGACCGATAAGATGCCCGGAAGAGAAGGCCGGATGCTTGAAGTCGGCAAAAAAAACATAATCAACAACTTCTGTATTGCCGTAGCGTCAAATGAGCCGAGATGTACAAGCTGTCATATCGGTTATGGATGGAAAGACGGAAATTTTGATTTTACAAATCAGAATAAGATCGACTGCATCGTGTGTCATGACACAACAGGTACATACGAGAAGTTCCCCACTGGAGCAGGTTATCCTGCTGATAAAGATACTGTTTTCCCGGAAAACAAGAAACTTTACAAAAAGCCTGACTATAAATTCATCGCGCATAATGTCGGGAAGCCTAACAGGCAGACATGCGGTTCGTGTCACTTCTACGGCGGCGGCGGAAATGCGGTGAAGCATGGAGCTCTGGACAAGTCTCTTCTTGATCCTTCGAAGGAGATAGATATTCATATGTCAAAAGACGGCGGCGGTATGACATGTGTTGACTGTCACGTAGCTGACAGGCACGATATCAAGGGGCAGCTCTTTTCAGTATCTGTCGAGAATAAAGACAGGCTGAGCTGCGAAAGGTGTCATACACGAAATCCTCATACTCAGACACTCTTTGTGGAAGATCAGCCGGACAGAACTTATGACATATTTAAGAACAGGCTTTATATGAGAGAAAAGCCGGAAGAAAATTTTACAAGCAGGGTTCTTGATAAACATACAGAAAGAATTGCCTGCCAGAGCTGTCATATAAAATTTTATTCCACAAAACATAAAACCAAGGTCTGGTGGGACTGGTCAAAGGCTGGAGAGAAAAATCCCGAAGGGAAGCCGAAAGTGGTCAAAGATCAGGATGGAGAAACGATCTATGACGGTAAAAAGGGTGAGTTCAGGCTGGCGAAAAATGCTGTTCCCGAATACTACTGGTTTAACGGCACAGTGGATCATATACTTGTTGGCGATAAAATTGATCCTGATAAAAGACCAATTCAGATAAACAGAATTGCAGGTGAGTGCGGCGGGTCAGATTCAAAGATATGGCCCTTCAAAGTTATCAGGGGTAAGCAGATGTTTGATCCTGAAAACAAAACACTTGTTATACCTAAACTTTTCGGGCCCAAAGGGAGCGGTGCTTACTGGAACGACTGGGACTGGGCTAAATCAGCAGAAACAGGGATGAAAGCGGCAGGTGTACCTTACAGCGGTAAATTCGACTGGATTGAAACAGAGATGCACTGGCCGCTCACCCACCTTGTTGTATCAAAGGAAAACGCTCTTTCATGCAATGATTGTCATTCAAGAAACGGAAGGCTTGCAGGTCTCCCTGCATGCTGGATACCGGGAAGGGACAGAAGCCTGGTGTTTGATATTTTTGGCATCCTGCTCATAGTTGGATCTTTTGCGGGAGTTACTGTCCACGGTACTATGAGATATATGGCGGCTAAAAAGAGGAAGGAGGACTGACATGTCAAAGAAAGTTTATATGTATAAAAGATTTGAACGTTTCTGGCACTGGTCTCAGGCTGCGCTGATTTTTTTTCTTGTTTTGACAGGCTTTGAGGTGCATGGATCTTACAGAATTTTCGGTTTTGAAAGAGCAGTTGTTCTGCATAATTATGCCGGGTTTACACTTATAACGTTAATTGCTTTTGCCATTTTCTGGCATTTTACTACAGGCGAGTGGAGGCATTACATACCGACAACAGACAAGCTCCGGGAGATGCTGCTTTACTACTTCAAAGGTATTTTCCAGGGTGAGAGAAAACCTGTGGGCAAATCACAAAAAGTAAAACTTAATCCGCTTCAGAGACTTACTTATGTGGGGTATAAGATCGCAATCGTTCCTCTTATGGTCTCTACGGGACTGATATACTACTATGTTGCTCACGGGGATATTCACCTGCGTTCTGTAAAATATATTGCGATATTTCATGCGTTAGGAGCTTTTCTGCTCATAGCTTTTACCATCATTCATGTGTACATGACAACAACGGGCCATTCTGTTACCTCTCACATTAAGGCGATGATTACAGGGTGGGATGAAGTTGAAGATGAGGATATAACAGAGTAGGGTATATCAGATTATTCTGTTTAAATAAAAGTGCCGGGTTAGATGCTAATCCGGCACTTTTATTTTTTGTATAAAAGAAAAATTGTTGCTCTCTTTGTTAAAATCTATGGTATGAGTAAATTTCAGTCTGCTTTTTGCAGAACTGAAACGGGGAACTTGAAACATGGAAAATGAAAGAATTATTTTTGCATTCAGCCTCACTTTAATCGCAGGCCTCTCAACCGGAATAGGGAGCCTCATGGCTTTTATGTCAAAGAAGTTCAATCATAAATTTCTGGCCGGTGCCCTCGGTTTTTCTGCGGGGGTGATGATCTATGTTTCTCTTGTGGAAATTTTTGTAAAAGCAAAAGCATCTCTTACTACTCTTTATGGTGATAAACCGGGATACTGGTATACGGTTATTGCATTTTTCGCGGGGATTGCAATAATAGCTCTTATTGATAGACTGGTTCCCTCTTATGAAAACCCGCATGAACTTAAAAATTTTGATCATATAGCAGATGGAAAAGCAAAAGACAGAAAACTTATGCGGATGGGATTGTTTTCCGCACTGGCTATAGGAATTCATAACTTCCCTGAAGGGCTTGCTACATTCATCGGCGCGCTGCAGGACCCGGCACTCGGTGTAAGCATAACTGCCGCTATAGCAATACATAACATACCTGAAGGTATCGCTGTCTCAATACCTATCTATTACGCGACAAAAAGTAAAAAGAAGGCATTTATTTTATCTTTTTCATCAGGACTTGCTGAACCTGTGGGAGGGCTTCTCGGTTATTTTTTCCTGATTAAAATATTTAACGACGCGGCATTCGGTTTAATTTTTGCCTGCGTTGCCGGTATTATGGTTTATATCTCACTTGATGAACTCCTCCCCACTGCTGAGGAGTATGGTGAACATCATGTTGCAATCCTGGGGCTCATCGGGGGGATGGCCGTAATGGCCGTAAGCCTGCTGATGTTTGCCTGATACTTCTTAGTAAGATCCCTCTTTCTATCATCCCGTTATTTAAATATATTATCTCTTTCCGTAACTAAAATTTGAAAAAGATAAAAGCTCTCGTTTAATTATTCTTAGTAATGATTTTACGAAAGGGGGTTAAATATGGCGAGTATCAGTATAACAGGTCACATAATTGATGGCCCTGAAGTTGTTAAGGAAAGGAATAGTACAGTCTGCAGTTTTACTGTGTCAGGTCATGAAAAAGACGCTATCGCAACTGAAAAACATTTTTTTAAATGCCGTGCTAAGGGGAAAATTGCTGACGCTATTTCTGAAGGAGCAAAACCGGGGATGGAACTTTTTGTTACAGGTGAGTTTGAAACAGAAACTTTCCATGATAGTAATAAAAATAACATTTTCGATAACAAAGTGAATGTTAACGGTTTTTTCAATTCAGACATAGGGCATCTTACTGCTTAGTGAACCTGTAATGGCAATGTTTCCGGATTGAATTTTTGCCGTTTCACTGTACCGGCGTTAAAAATTCCGGGTGAAGAGGTGCCGGCTCTATAAAGACATCTCTTTAATCCGGAGTGAATTTATACAATCAATTAATCCTCGCGATAAGTCTTCAGTTTTTCCGGAATCGGGTTATTCTTTATGGATTATTCCGTAATTTGCATTATATTTTATAAACTGGCATATTTATCCTGGAGGAGTTATGGACCGTTATAATCCTTTTGAATTACGTAAATTTGTGGCGCCGGAATTTCTTTTTGGAAGCGGCGCCATTGAGGTCGTTGACCGTTATATAAAAAATCTTGGCGTAAAGAAGGTCATGGTTGTAACTGACCCGGGAGTAATAAAAGCAGGATGGGCGGAGGTTGTTGAAAGGTTTATTAAGGGGACAGGTATACCTTTTATAATATTTAACAGTGTCACGTCGAATCCCAGGGACACAGAGGTTATGGAAGGTGCCGGGATATACAGGAGCGAAGGGTGTGATATGATTGTGGCAGTAGGCGGAGGGAGCCCCATGGATTGTGCTAAAGGAATCGGCATAGTGAGCACAAATAATAAAGATATACTTGATTTTGAAGGCGTTGATCTTGTCCCTCTACCAGGGCCTCCGCTTATTTGTATACCCACGACCGCAGGGAGTTCTGCTGATGTGTCGCAGTTTGCTATTATTGATGATACATCAAGGAATGTTAAAATAGCAATTATCAGCAAAACCCTTGTGCCTGATGTAGCATTGATCGATCCTATTACAACAACAACTATGTCTCCGGAGCTCACAGCTGCCACAGGACTTGATGCGCTTACACATGCTTTTGAAGCTTACGTGTCCAATGCCAGCTCGCCGGTAACTGATGTCAATGCTCTTAAAGCGGTGAGACTAATAGCTCATAATCTTGTGCCGGCATGTGAACATCATTATGATCTCCGGTACAGGGACAGGATGATGCTTGCGAGTCTGCTTGCGGGCCTTGCGTTTTCTAACGCCAGCCTGGGGCTTGTACATGCGATGGCCCATGCGTTGGGGGGACTTCTTGATCTCCCCCATGGGGAGTGTAACGCGCTGCTCCTTGATCATGTTGTGAAATATAATTTTTATTCTGCGGCAGAGAAATACTGCGATCTTGCCGTAGCGATGGGGATCGATATTGAAGGTATGGGGCACGACAGGGTTAAAGATGCGCTTAGTAATGAAATCGGTTCACTCCGCGAAAGAGCCGGACTGAACAGTACTCTCCGTACGCTTGGAGTTACTGAAGAGGTAATACCTGACCTTGCAAAATATGCTGTTGCAGATCCCTGCGCTGTTACAAATCCGCGTGATCCCGGAATCAAGGAAGTTGAAGGAATATATGCAAAAGCCCTCTGACAGGCAGGATGAAAAAGAGAGCCTCCGGAAAAAAATAATCGGGCTGGGGGACTGTTCTCTCAAAAAGAGTTACTATACACAACTTCAGGATCAGGTTGACGATCTGGAGAGAAGCAGAGAGGACCTCGTTGATGCAATAACGCGTGCAGAGACCAGTGAAAATATACTCAGGGCCCTCTTCGATAATACAATTGACGGTATAGTGCTTGCTGATATTGAAACAAAGAAGCTGACAAAGATGAACAGGTCTATGTATTCATTGCTTGGCTCTGATGATCAGGAAGCGGAACTTTATCTTGACGATATTCATCCGGAGGAGAAACTCCCTTATATCCGTTCACAGTTCGCGAGGCTTGCCGAAGGGAGAATTAAACTGGTTAGAAACATCCCGCTGAAAAGAGGAGACGGTTCAGTACTATATGTTGATATAAGCGGAACGACTGTTGAAATAAACGGAAGAAAGTATATCGCGGCTGTTTTCAGGGACATGACTGAGCCCCGCAGAGCAGCTATTGAGAAGAGTGAACTGGAATCGAGGATTCATCAGATGCAGAAGATGGAGGCCATAGGTACACTGGCAGGCGGGGTCGCTCATGATTTTAATAACATTCTTACAGCTATAATGGGCCTTGCTGAATTGTCAATAAGAGGCACAAAGCCTGACGAACCGGTACACAGGTATGTTGAGCATATTCTTGAATCATGTTACAGGGCCCGTGATCTGGTGACCCAGCTTCTTTCAATAAGCTATAAAAGTGAAAAGAAACTGGAGCCTGTAAGCCTTCTCCCTGTAATAAAAGATACGATAAGACTTATAAGAGCTACTTTGCCATCAACAGTAGAAATCAGAACAATGCTTGATGCCGAATTTGATTATGCCATGGCTGACCGCACACAGGTAAGCCAGATAATGATGAATCTCTGTACTAACGCTGCTCAATCAATGCAGAATATGCAGGGCGGGATAACAATTGATGTTTCAAACAGCTATGTGGATGATAAATATGCCGCATTTCACCCTGATCTTAAAGTGGGATTATATCTTCTTCTGAAAGTGACTGATAATGGTTCAGGGATTGAGCCTGCAATTATTGAAAGGATTTTTGAACCTTTTTTTACAACCAAGGAGAGAGGGAAAGGAACGGGCCTGGGGCTTGCAGTAATTCACGGCATAATACAGAATCATGGGGGTTCAATATATGTTTACAGCAAACCCGGTGAGGGTACAACTTTTGAAGTTTATCTCCCCGTATCCGGAGAAAAAAATAAAGTTATAATAGAGGAATACCAGAATCCCGTCAAAGGGCATGCTTCAATATTTCTCGTTGATGATGAAGAGATGCTGACTGAGGTGAACAGCTCAATTCTTGAAACTCTCGGTTATTCAGTAACTGCATGCAACAGCGGAGCTGAAGCTCTCCGGGTGTTTTCTAAAAATCCTGACATGTTTGATCTTGTTATTACAGATATGACCATGCCTGGTATGACCGGCCTTGATCTTGCCGCAGAGATAAAAAAAGAGAAACCCGGAATTCCGGTTATCCTTTGCACCGGATACAATGAACAACTGACAAAGGAGAAAGCCGAAGAAACCGGTATCTGTGATATTGTAATGAAGCCATTCACATCAGCAGAATTAGGACAGGCTGTTCAGAGAGCTTTAACAAATCAAATACAGACGGATTAACGGCGTCTCAACTATTAAGTCGCCTGTTTCTTTTTTAATGACAGATGTATATCTATAGTCCCTCTCATTACTACTTTCCCATCGGTATCAAAGCAGTTTACAATCGCGGGATATGGTTTGTTTAAATCCCACTCTCTGATTTTATTAATATCTGTTTCAAAAATTCCGGTAAGATCAGTCTTCGCAAGCGCAAGATACTCAACAGTCATCCCGCTGGGGATCCATCTGTAGTGAACCGGTATTGAAACATCCATCCCCATTCCACCTGCAAGCTCAACAATATTGCACATGGCGATGGCATGTACAGTGTGAAGATGGTTCGTTACAGCTTTTCGCTTCTTCATCTTTATTACACATTTTCCCGGCTTGAGTTCATCTACATAAGGTTTTATTGTGCCGAAATACCGGGCCTGTCTGCAAACAAGCCATGAGAATAATCTTTTACCACCGGTGTAGCCCTGCATACGGTTGAACAAGTCCAGTGCTTTACTCATAAATCCTCCGTTTACCTGTTAGAATTTTTTTAAAAAAGATTCCAGGACTCTGACAAAAGCGGCAATCTCCTCTTCAGAAAATCCCCGGATTATTTCATTATTGATCTCTTTTGTTATCCTCAGAGCCTTTCGGCTTTCAGCCGTTCCGCTCTCTGTTATGCGGAGTTTGGATATTCTCCTGTCTGAGTCGTCCCTGATCCGTTCGGCAAATCCCTCCCTCACAAGTCTGTCCGCAAGGCGCGTAAGAGTGGAATTGTCAATGTTGAGAGCAGTGCTAAGCTCACTCATGGTTTTACCATCGCCTTTTGAAAGAAGAAAGAGTATCCCCATCTGTGATGGTGTTACATTTACCCCCTCCCCCTGAAATTTCTGTATTGAGTAGTATTTAAGCCTGCTCACAGATCTCGAAATCAGGTAGAGAAACCTGTTGTCCTGTCGTGACATCTATTTGTCCTTTAATTATTTGTAAATACAATATTTGCATTTGCAAATAATTGCAAGCGTTTTTTAATAATGATATTTCATAAGTAGAAAAAATCTTATGGTGCTTTCATGAATTTTAATAATCTGATATTATTTGAGGCAGAATAAATAAAAAACCCGCTGAAAAGCGGGTTTTTCCGATGGTAAAAAGTCTTATTTTGCTTTTATTTTTGCTTTAAGAACTTCTTCTTTAAACCCTTTAGTGAAACTGAATTTAGGAACTTTTGTCGCTTTTTTTGCAGGGATTGTCATCTCTTCACCTGTAAGCGGGTTTCTTCCTTTTCTTGCTTTTGTCGCGGGTCTTACTTTAGCGAAAACTTTTCCGATTTTACCGAGGGGCACTCTCTCCCCCTGAAGAACGCCAGCTTCAACCATGTTAAATACGAGTTCAAGTATTTCCTTTGCGTCTTTTTTTGAAAGCTCTTTTGATTCAGCAAGATATGCTGCCATAGAAGTTACAGTATAGCTCTGCGGGAGCGCAACTTTCTTC
>DINC01000058.1:0-7723 GCA_002425885.1 Spirochaetia bacterium UBA5550
AAGAGGGCCCCATGGGTAATATGTCTGAAGTTGTAAAAAAGTGTGTGAACAATTATCAGAAAGACCCCGCCAGAATGCTTGATGTCATCCGGGATGTTCAGGCTGAGCTGGGTCAGGTCTCTGATGCGGCTATTTCTGAGATAGCCGGGCAGATGAATGTCTCCTCTGTGGATGTTGAAGGTGTTGTTACCTTCTATCACTTCTTTTCAAAAGATCCGGTTGGGCAGTATTCAGTTTATCTGAATAATAGCGCAGTGTCTGTAATGATGGGCTGCTATGAAATAGCAAAGGTTTTTGAAAAAGAAGCGGGCTGCAAATTCGGTGAAGTTACCTCTGACGGTAAAATCGGGCTTCACTATACTGCGGACATCGGAATGAATGATCAGGAACCTGCTGCAATTATTAACGGTGTTATCTTCACAAGTCTCACAGCTGATAAGGTTAAAGCTATTGTTTCTGAAATGAAAGCCGGAAAAGCGGCGAGGGACATAGTAAACGAGTTCGGTGATGGTAAAAATCAGTCTGAACTTATAAAATCAATGGTTAAGAATAATATTCAGAAGAAAGGCGCAGTGCTCTTTGCTCCATTTTCTCCAGGTTCAGCTCTTAAGAAAGCTGTTTCAATGACCCCGGAGGGGGTAATTGAGCAGATGAAAATATCCAACCTCAGGGGGAGAGGGGGTGCAGGTTTCCCTACCGGTATGAAGTGGGATTATACAAGGCAGTCTGCGGGTGAAAAAAAATACATCGTTTGTAACGGTGATGAAGGGGAGCCCGGAACATTTAAAGACAGGGTAATATTTACTGAAATACCTGAAATGATGTTTGAAGGTATGGCAATCGGCGGTTACGCTATTGGTGCTGATGAGGGCCTTCTCTATCTGAGGGGTGAGTATATGTACCTCAAAACATACCTTGAAGATGTTCTATCAAAAATGAGACAGGCCGGAACGCTCGGAAAAAACGCCGGCGGGAAGCAGGGCTTCAATTTTGACATTAAGATTAAGATGGGTGCAGGAGCCTATGTCTGCGGTGAAGAATCAGCATTGATTGAATCCGCAGAAGGTAAGAGAGGGGAACCAAGAAACAGGCCTCCGTTTCCTGCTCAGAGAGGCTACATGGGGAAACCCACATCTGTAAATAACGTTGAAAGCTTCTGCTCAGCGTCAAGGATCATCCTTGAAGGGGGCGAATGGTTCGCGAAGATGGGAACCTCCCAGTCAAGAGGGACAAAACTTCTGAGTGTTTCCGGTGACTGTAAAAAACCGGGAATATATGAAATTGAATTCGGTACAACAATTCAGACACTTCTTGAAGAATGCGAAGGCCGGACAGCTAAAGCTGTTCAGGTTGGCGGCCCTTCAGGTTCATGTGTGGATAAATCTAAATTCGGCCAGAGGATATGCTATGATGACCTTTCAACTGGAGGTTCTGTTATAGTTATTGGCCAGGACAGGGATATCCTTCAGGTTGTGCATAATTTTATGGAATTCTTCGAAGAGGAATCCTGCGGATGGTGTACGCCATGTCGTGTCGGTAACCAGCTCCTCCTTCATAAACTTGAAAAAGTGATGCATGGTCATGGTACTGAAGCTGACCTCAAAGATATGGAACAGTGGTGTGTAACCGTAAAGAGTATGAGCCGTTGCGGTCTCGGCCAGACATCTCCAAATCCAATCTACACAACACTGAAAAATTTCAGGGGAATATACGAAGCTAAAATCCAGAAAGGGAAAGACTTCGTTTCCGAGTTTGACATGGCTGCAGCAGTTAAAGATTCCTGTGCTGTTGCCGGAAGAAAACCAAATGTTGAGGGGCACTAAGATGAGTGATATAAAAATTACAATAGACGGGAAAGAGTGTACGGCTAAAAGCGGCCAGACAATTGTTGAAGCCGCTAAAGCAAACGGTATTTACATCCCGGTTCTCTGCCATTTTGACGGGCTTAAACCGGCGGGTACATGCCGTATCTGTACAGTAAAAGTCGGCGGAAGATTTATGGCAGGATGCACAACTCCGGTAGCAGAAGGGATGCGTATTGATAATATGACTCCCGAGATTGAGGATATGCGTAAGCAGATTATTGAGATGCTTTTTGTTGAAGGGAACCATATGTGCCCTGTATGTGAAAAGAGCGGTAACTGCGAACTCCAGGCTCTCGCGTATAGATACAAAATGATGGTTCCGAGATTTCCGTTTCTATGGCCGAAAAGGGAAGTTGTTGCCAATACGCCTAAGCTTTATCTTGATAAAAACAGGTGTGTACAGTGTCTCCGCTGCGTGAGAGAAATTATAACCACTGACGGCAAGAATGTGTTTGCTGTTAAGGAAAGGGGCGGCAAAACCACTATCAATATGGATGAAAAACTTGCTGCGGGACTTAGTGATGATATGGCAATGAGGGCTATGGATATCTGTCCTGTTGGATGTATTATCAGAAAAGAGGTCGGGTACAAGGTTCCTATCGGTCAGAGGAAATTCGACAGCAAGCCTATCGGTAGTGAAATCGAAGGCAGATAACAAGCTAAAAGTTAATTTGGAGGCTTAAAATGAGTAAACCGGTTGTGGCCACAACGTCACTGGCAGGATGTTTCGGATGCCACATGTCATTACTTGACATTGACGATAGAATATTACAGCTTATCGATCTGGTGGAGTTTCATAAATCACCTGTGGACGATATAAAAACTTTTTCAAAGATGTGCGATATTGGAATAATTGAAGGCGGATGCTGCAACAGCGAAAATGTCCATGTGCTTCAGGATTTCAGGAAGAATTGTAAAATACTTATTTCTCTCGGTGAGTGCGCTATAATGGGCGGTCTTCCGGCAATGAGAAACGGTATTCCTGTCAAGGAGTGTCTTGAAGAAGGTTATCTTGATGGCCCTACAGTTGACGAAAACAAAAAGGGAGCAAGGATTATTCCTAATGATGAAGAACTTCCGATGATTCTGGATAAAGTTTATCCCTGTCATGAAATAGTTAAAGTAGACTATTACATCCCCGGATGTCCGCCAAGGGCTGACCTTATATGGGAAGCGCTTGTGGCTCTCGTAACAGGTAACGAGCTTAAAATTCCGTATGAAGTATTAAAGTTTGATTAATTGGAGCGCCAAATATGGGAAGAAAAATAACTATAGAACCGGTAACAAGGGTTGAAGGTCACGGAAAAGTAACTATTCAGCTTGATGACGCGGGAAATGTAGCGCAGTCAAGGCTGCATATTGTTGAGTTTCGCGGATTTGAAAGATTTGTACAGGGGCGTCCATACTGGGAGGCGCCGGTACTGGTACAGAGGCTTTGCGGTATATGTCCGGTGAGCCACCATCTTGCTGCTGCAAAAGCTCTTGATGTTATTGTGGGGGCAGGAACAGGTGACGGTCTTACTCCTGTTGGCGAAAAGATGAGGCGTCTTATGCATTACGGGCAGATGTTCCAGTCGCATGCGCTCCATTTCTTTCATCTTGCATCACCTGACCTTCTTTTTGGAGCGGATGGTGATCCGGCGATACGAAACGTCATAGGTGTTGCCCTTGAGCACAAAGATCTCGCTGTGCAGGGCGTTATGATGAGAAAGTTCGGCCAGGAGATAATAAGGGCAACAGCAGGTAAAAAGATCCATGGTACAGGGGGAATACCCGGCGGAATTAACAAAAACCTCTCCATTGCTGAAAGGGATGAGTTCCTTAAAGGAGCAGACCCGCTGAATATTGATAAAATGATTGAGTGGTCTCAGGCAGCTGTTGATTTCTTTAAAGGCTATCATGCACAGAATAAAGATTATATCGATAATTTTTCTGTGTTTCCATCAAGTCACCTTTCACTTGTCCGTAAAGATGGTGCTATGGATTTTTATCATGGTGTTATACGATGCATCGATGCTGATGGAAATAAGCTTCTTGATGACATCGATTATCAGGATTACTATAAGCATATAGGTGAAGAGGTTAAGAGCTGGAGTTATATGAAGTTCCCGTACCTCAGGAAACTTGGAATGGAGAATGGGTGGTATACAGTTGGTCCGCTTGCAAGATGCAATACAGCTGATTTTATTCCGACTCCTCTCGCGCAGAAGGAATTCGAAATATTCAAAGCATACACAAAGGGTAAGCCGAATCATATGTCTATGCATATGCATTGGGCAAGGCTTATAGAGTTACTCCATTCAGCAGAAGTTATTAAAGATCTTCTAAATGATCCGGATCTCCAGAAAGATAACCTTGTAGTAAAAGGTACAAAACAGAAAGAGGGAGTAGGTCTTCTTGAAGCGCCAAGGGGGACACTGTTCCATCATTACAGGATTAACGATAATGATCAGATTGAAATGGCAAATCTTATTGTTTCAACAACAAACAATAATGAGCCTATGAACAGAGGGGTTAATTTTGTTGCAAAGGATATCTTTACAGGTAAAAAAGAGATCACAGAAGGTATGATGAACAGAGTAGAGATGGTAATAAGAGCTTATGATCCGTGTCTCAGCTGTGCAACACATGCACTGGGTCAGATGCCATTGGAGCTCACTCTTGTTGATTCAAATGGTAAAACTATCGATCAGATAAGGAAATAACTTTTTTGAAAGAACAAAGTGTTTACGTATACGGGTTCGGAAACCCGGGCCGTCAGGATGACGGCCTGGGGCCGATGGTTATAGATAAGCTTGAGAACGAAAATATTGAGGGTATAACTACTGACAGTAATTATCAGCTTAATATTGAAGATGCTGATAATATTGCCGGCAGTGATTTTGTGATTTTTGTTGATGCATCAATTGACGCTGATGAACCTTTTTCTTTCAGAAAGATTGAACCTTCGGCGGAGATTACATTTACCACACATTCAATGTCCCCGGAATCAGTTATCGCTCTTTGCGGCGATATACATGGGAGGATCCCGGATTCTTACGTGCTGGCAATCAGGGGGTATGAGTGGGATATGTGCGAGGGCTTATCTGAAAAGGCTATATATAATTTTAATGAAGCATACCGGTTCCTTCAGGGTAAGATAAAGGATATGCGGAGCATTAAAAAAATAGCTTAAAATAAATTAAGGAGATATTTATGTCTGACAGGAAGATACTTGTAATANNGATATTCTTGATGCTGTTTCTATAGTCCTGAAATCAGAGAATTACATAGTCGTTACCGCTATGGATGGACAGGAAGGTGTAGAGAAGTTTAAATCTGAAAAACCTGATCTTGTTCTTTGCGATATGATGATGGAAAGAATCGATGCAGGCGCTAAAGTTGCCGAGAGTATCAGGATGGAAAATAAAGATGTCCCTGTCTATCTTCTGAGCAGTATAGGGAGTGTCACTGATATTAACATCGATATCAATAAAAAAGGATTTAACGGCGTATTACAGAAGCCGGTAGATCCTTCGAATCTTAAAGCTGAAATCAAAAAAGCTCTGAATAAGTAGTGACGGGGTGTCTTACCTCTGTATAATTTAAGGATTAAAGGTTCCTTGAAGGGCTGTTTTATGTAGAATAACAGCCCTGATTTTTTTATTTGAACAATTTTCTCTTTCATTAATTTTCATAAAGCATTATCTGAACATGGGTACCATCTCTAATCTCTCCGCATGCGTACCTGATACAATGGTCAACGCTTGTTTCCCGTCTTATGCCGGTAATACTTACCCTGATTGTTAATCGTTTGTTCTTTTGATGCTTATTCAAACAGCACGGATATATTCTCCAATTATTATAAAGGAGAATAAGTTCATCTGCAAGTTCTTCAGACGAATCACCGGAGATTATAAATTCTATTTTGTTCATGTATTTTCATCGTTTTAAAAAGCTTACCCGGAAAAAGGCATAAAATTTATTCTTGCAATGATCAGGAAGTCATTTATACNNATAGATTTTTCGAGTTCATATAAATTTAATTAAAATAACAAATCGGAGCAAATAATGAGAAAAATTATCAGTACCGTGTTTGTGACTATTCTGCTGCTGGCTGTTACCGCCCTGAGTCTTTATGCAGAAGAAATTCAGGCTAATCCACTTGAGCCTGTTAAAACAGATTCACCACGTGATACCATGATGACCTATATAGATGCTATGAATAAATATAAGTCAGGTGTGGAATCTGACGATGAAATTCTGAAAACATATCTTGACAGAGCAGTGAGATGTTTCGACCTGAGCCCTTTCACTTTTGTTGAACAGAATCAGAGAGGGAGAGAGGCGGCTGTCTTACTCAAAGAGGTTATTGATCGGGTGATTGTAATAGATTTTGATAAAATTCCCGAGAAAAGCAGTGTGCCGGATGAAAAGCTTGTCAGATGGAGGCTCAAAGGTACTGAAATAGTTATTACTGTGCAGGAGAGCGGTGACAGAGCCGGTGAATATCTTTTTTCTGCGGATACAACAAACCGGATAAAAGAATTTTATCAAAAGGTTAAGCATCTCCCTTATCTGAAAGGTTCCGGCGGAGGAGCTTTATACAGTTCCGGATGGTTTGAGGAAAATGTGCCATCGTCGATGAAGCATAAATTTATTTTTCTGTATATATGGCAATGGGCCGGTATCATTATATCCCTGCTTACAGGTGTTGCGGTCAAGGTACTGGTTAAGTTTTTTATAGATTTCCTCAGGTTCGTTTCGGAGCGAAGAGAGGTACGGTGGCTCAGGGCTCTTGTTAACGCATTTTCCGACCCCACAGGGTGGCTTGCTGCCATACTCTTCTGGTATATTACGGTTTATCTCCTCGGATTTGAAGGAGGTGCTTTAACGGTAATAAGAGTGGTGCTGAAAATTGCTTTAAGCGGTGTTTTTCTCTGGCTGATTTACAGACTCCTTGATGTACTTTCTGAGTTTTTTATTGAAGCTGCCTCAAAAACAGAGTCAACACTTGATGACCAGCTGCTGCCGCTTCTAAGCAAGTCGATGAAGATCTTTGTCATAATATTCGGAGTTCTTGTAATAATACAGAATCTCGGTGTAAATGTTGTTTCACTTCTTGCAGGTCTTGGGATCGGCGGTTTCGCTGTCGCATTCGCTGCCAAAGATATGGTGGCAAACTTTTTTGGCTCTCTCATGATTCTTTTTGATTCACCGTTTCAGGTGGGTGACTGGATCAAGGTGGGAAATGCGGAGGGGACTGTCGAAGAGATCGGTTTCCGCTCAACAAAAATCCGTACATTTTATAATTCGCTGATTTCGGTTCCCAATGCCGACCTTGCCACTAAAGAGGTCGATAATATGGAACGGCGAGAATACAGGAGAGTAAGGGAAGAGCTTGGTATAACATATGACACTCCGCCTGAAAAAATTGAAGCTTTTCTTGAGGGGATAAAAAATATTCTCAAAGCAAATCCATATACAAGGAAAGACTATTTTCATGTTGTTTTCAACAGCTATGGCAGCTCAAGTCTTAATATACTTATCTATTTTTTTCTTAAAGTACCTGACTGGTCTTTTGAACTTGTCGAAAAGCAGAATATACTTATTGAAATACTCCGTCTTGCAGATGATCTTGATGTAAGTTTTGCTTTCCCGACTCAAACTCTGCATATTGAGTCGGCTCCTCCGGAAAATTCTGTTTTATCCAGAACAGGTTACCAGCTTGATAAAATTAAAAAAATCGCATCAGAATACGGCCCTGAGGGGGGATCTTCTCATTCGGCAGGTCTGGGTATATATACCCCCTCTTTTAAAGAAAAGGGGGAGTGATTACTTTCCGGAAATAGTCATTGTGAGAATTTATCTCTATACAT
>DINC01000058.1:7748-10897 GCA_002425885.1 Spirochaetia bacterium UBA5550
CGGTATGAGATTTTAAAAAAAATCCGGGAAAGAAAAATACAAAATAATGAGAAAAATACTAATTACTGTTTTTATAAGCGTCATTTTCTGCGCAGGATGTTCCACTTTTGTACCTGATGAGGATGTGGAAAAACTTACTGTTAAATACCAGTCAGGTGACTATGTTTTGCTTCAGGATGTAATAAGAAATGACGTAACCCTTGAGAAAGGAACTGTTGTAAAACTTACTTTTGTCGCTGGCGATGAATGGGTAAAGATTTATGCCTATGATAAAAGAGAGGAGCTCCTCACTTCCAGGAGGCAGATTCTTGTATATATGTTTCTTGATGATTTCCCAGGTGAGGAATTCAATCATGAACTTCTTGATACAGAACTTGCAAAAGTCGCAAAACCTTATGATTCTTCTGTTTCTATACCTGTTCAGCAGAAGAAAAAATCCGCAAAAAAAACAAAATAAGTTTATATAGAGGAAATTGATCTATGTTTGAAGGAGCATATACAGCGCTTGTAACCCCTTTTAAAAATGATAAAATCGATTATGATTCGCTTGAAAAGCATATAGAGTACCAGATAAAAGAAGGGATCGACGGTGTAATCCCCATGGGTACAACAGGTGAATCCCCGACTATCTCTTTCGAAGAGCATGAGGAATTTATCAAAAGAGTTGTTAAAATTGTAAATAAAAGAGTAAAGGTAATTGCAGGAACAGGGGCCAATTCAACAAGTGAGGCGATCTGGCTTACAAAGGGGGCGGAGGATGCAGGAGTTGATGCATCTCTCTCTGTAAATCCCTACTATAACAAACCGACACAGAAGGGACTTATTGCTCATTATGAAGCAATTGCCAAATCAACCAAACTTCCGATAATCCTTTACAATATTCCCGGGCGGTCAGGAGTTAATTTTCTGCCCGAAAGCATTAATGAACTGCTTCAGAGAACTGACAACGTAGTTGCAATGAAAGAGGCGTCCGGCGATATTAACCAGATGATGAGACTTGTCGAACTCTGCGGCGACAGGCTTACTCTGATTTCTGGTGATGACAATCTCCTTCTTCCGCTTCTTTCTATTGGGGGTAAGGGTGTAATTTCAGTTCTTTCCAACATACTCCCCGCAGATGTGAAAAAAGTAATTACTCTTTATAATGAAAATAAAATTGAAGAGGCAAGAACAGCTTTCTACAGATTATTGCCGCTATGCAGAGCGATGTTTCTTGAGACAAATCCGATCCCGGTAAAAGCAGCCATGGAGATGGCCGGTTTCTGTGGTGGAGAACTGAGGCTTCCCCTGGTGCCCCTTAGTGACGTAAACAGGGAGATTTTAAGGAAAACCCTTCAGAATTACGGAGTGAAGCTTAAATGATATTCGGAATATGCGGTTTCAGCGGAAGGATGGGGCATGCTGTCTTCCGGGTGATGGAGGAGAAAGGACATCATCTTGGTGCGGCTTTTGATGCTGATGACTCGGCAAATATTGCAAAAAATGCAAAGGAGATTGTGAATTCTCCTTATGCAGACTGTATAATTCACGGAATAAATTCAGATGATTTAAAGAACGTAGACTGTATTATTGATTTTTCTTCACCGCCTGCTACAATGAGGCTGATGGGAATACTGAAAGAAATTAAGAAACCTGTGGTTATAGGAACCACAGGCCTCTCCCCTGAAGAGTCAGAAATTATAAAAAAAGCATCCTCTGATTTTCCTGTTATTCATTCACCGAATATGTCGCTGGGTGTTAATCTTCTTTTTAAACTTACAGAGATTGCTTCAAAAGCGCTTTCAACTGATTATGATGTCGAAATATTTGAAGCTCACCATAGATTTAAGAAGGACGCCCCCTCGGGAACTGCAAAAAGGCTCCTTGAAGAAGTAATGAAAAACATGAAAGGACTTTCCGGCGCCATAGATGTCAATGGCCGCGAGGGTATAACAGGCGAAAGAACTTCAAATGAAATAGGAATGCACGCCATGAGAGGGGGGAGCATAGTCGGGGAGCACACTGTTTTCTATGTTGGAATGGATGACAGGCTGGAACTTACTCACAGAGCTTCAAGCAGGGATGTTTTCGCCAGGGGAGCGGTTTCTGCTGCTGAATTTCTTGCCGGTAAAGCCCCCGGTTTATATACTATGTATGATGTTCTGGGATTTTAATGACTGACGAGATTAAAAAAGAGGATACAGAGACAAGGGAGTTCACAGAGAACCCCTTTGATCATCAGAACAGGCGGCCTGAGGATGTGGTACGCCTTTTTTATATTCATGATGTCCCTGTTATCCCTGTAATTTCTAAAAGGGGGATGCTTATCGGTATCCTCCGTAAAGAGTCTGTAATATCTGAGTTAAGTGATATTGAACGCGTTGAAAAACTGAAAATAGATGAGTTTATAACCCGCCTCGCTGTAAAAATGAACCTCGATGATCTCCTTCAGTACGGTAAAATCAGAGAGTTTGTTGTGATTAATATATTCGGTGAACTTCAGGGGCGCTGGAGCAGGATACAGCTTTTTGCTGCCTGTGATAATGCAAAAATTTCTCACCAGGAAGATGAGATTAAAAAGCAGCAGGAGGATCAGGTTCTTGAATGGATGATTTATCACATTCTGGAACATGTCCCGCGGGCTTTATATGCTCTGAATGAGAAAGGGAAAACTATTTTCTATAACAGCCTGTTTGAAGATTTGTATGAAGAAAAGAAGAATTCAGAAGTTGATGTTGAAGCAGTTGAAAAAACAATAAGTGATCCAGCCGGGAATGAACTTTTTTCAGGCCTGAATCAGGATGATCTTCATTTCTATAACAGCGATCTCGATATTTTTTATGAAAAGATTCCAATGACCAGCAGCGGGAAAAAATCAGGTTTTCTTATTTTTTGTGACAAAAAAAGCCCCGGAGAGAATGAATTTAAGATACCCGGAGTTGATCTCCGCAATAAATCTCTGCTTGAAATACTTGAAGCTGTTGAAAGACATCTCATTGTTGATGCAATCAGGACAAGTCTCAGCCTGGAAAATGCCGCCGAAAAATTGAAGCTTACAAAACAGGCTCTTACCGCAAAAATTAAAAAATTCGGCATTCATTACAACGAAAAAAAGTAGCTTGCAATATAATCATCGCTTCAGTAATTAAATGATATTTTTACTTGACTAT
>DINC01000058.1:10950-11101 GCA_002425885.1 Spirochaetia bacterium UBA5550
CCCGAAAACCTCTTTTTTTGTATAATCAAACAATATGATTATTAAGATTCAGAAGAAGCAAAGGCATTACCGGATTTACCCCTTAGTAATCTAATTACATAAAAATAAAAAAGGATTTTTTATGCCGAAAGCGAATGAATTGAATGATAAC
>DINC01000056.1 GCA_002425885.1 Spirochaetia bacterium UBA5550
ACACTTATTACACCGGCTGAGTATTTTGCTATTATGCCGAAAGAGGGGGGACTTGGTGAGCCTCTTGTAAAAGCTGTTATTTATTCTCTTATTGCGGGTGTTTTTACTTTTGTATGGGGAGCTCTTAAACTTACTGCTGCTGCCGGTGCATTCGGAGGGATGATTGGGGGCGGTATAGGGATTATGGGTCTTATCTGGTCTATAGTCGGTGGAATTATCGGTTTATTCATAGGCGGTGCTATAGTTCTTGTTATAAGCGCAATATGCGGTGGAAATACAAATTATGAGGCCAACGTTAGAGTTACAGCTTCTCTTATGGCTTTATCTCCGGTGAGTGCTATTTTAAGTTTTCTGTCAGGATTCAGTCTATGGATTGGCGGACTTGTGTCGCTTGCTGTGGCTCTTTACGGCTTATATCTGCTGTATATTGCAGTGACCAGGGCGCTGGGGGGCAAAGAGGGGACAGCAAAGGTTATTTCTATTCTACTTGCTGTAATTCCGGTTCTTATGATTCTCAGCACTCTTCTCTGTGTGAAAGCAGCTTCAAATTTTTCTGACCAAATTATGAAGGATATTCCTACACAGAACCAGGAGCAGTTTAAAAAGCTTTCAGAAGATTTTAATAAAGCTATTGAAGATGCCAAGAAAGCCGCCCCTGAAGAGGGAGATAAAGACGAAGAGCAATAACTCTTTGTTAAACAGGGCTGACCCGATTCAGGTCAGCCCTTACTCGCTGTTATGCCTGATCATTCCCCGCCGTATCATGTAGCATATCAGGTATTCTTCGATTGTTTTTGTGGGGCCTTGAATCCGGCTCTTTTTTCTGAATACAGCGTTTTCGTTTCTCCGTGAATAGAAGTGATACATCTCCCGCGGGTCATCATAATTAATCATGGTGTAGGATTTATTCCGCCCCAGCATTTCATTTATATTATCGCGGTTGAATGATGAGATGGAATTTTTCTCCATGTAATCCTGGATCATCAGCATCTCTTCGTGAGAGAGCCCCATGAGATATTCCCTGAGAGATTCAAGTGTATCGTCAGTGAAATCATCCCCCTCAATAAATCTGTTCCACTCAGGGTTTGATCTGCTGCAGAATGTTGCAATTTCTGATATCCCTGCAAGTGTCCCGTAGGCCGGGATGAAATTTAACCTGTTTTTCCAGAGATTGTTCAGCACCGGTGATATCTCCTCGATCCCTTTATAGATTCTGTTTTCCCATATTTTTGTGAGAAAGTAGCCCGCTTCAATACGTGTTTCGTAATCAATAGAACCGTCAGAAACAATTGAGATAAAGACATCCTCTGTCATCATTGAGAATACATTGTACGTTATAATGTCCTTAATCTCATCGAGCATCATACAGAGCCCTTCATCGCTGCTGCAAAGATAAGAAACAAGTAGAAAGAAATTGATCTTTGCAATAGTGAATCCTCTCCCCAGCACCGCTTTAGTCGGTGTGTTAAGAGCAAGGTTCAGATTCGGGTGAGAGCAGAGATTCTGCACCAGTGTATCTACTGTTCTCCTGTTCTGTCCAAGGTGCTGATCCTGGAGAATAGAGGGATATCTGGATATTGATTCAGCGAGAATTAAAAGAGAGAGGTGCGTTTCATCAACCCTGACGTAATCATCAATGGCATCTTTTTTACGAAGCATATCTGTTATATGTACAATGATATTTTTTTCAGGAGATGTAAAGGCCTGTATTGCGGTCATTTTTTATATCCGGACTGGTTTTTTATTTGCGCTCTATTAATCTTCTGCAAAGCTTATATTAAAGATATATCTATTAGCGGATATTTGCAATGAATTTATAAAGAGGTTAAGTTTTGATTAAAAAGAAAATTTTCTGGTTACTATTTCTGGCTGCGGCAGTTATTCTGCCCGGATGCTCCACCACATACGCACGTGAAAATATTAATGATGTTAAAACTGCAGCTGCTGACAATCAGGAAGTCAGGAGTTATCGGGTTCCGGTAAAATACAGTGAACGTCCTGTAACTGTGCTGAAAACTCCGGAAAATTATAAACCCGCTACCCCTGATAAAATTGTTATAAGCGATGAGAACGTGAAAGTTATTATATACGCCAGGGAGTTTGCCCAGGGCAATGCAGGGTATTTTGAAGCTGACCGTGAAGATGGGAAAATCTGTGAAATAAGAAAAATTATTTATGCAGGAGAGAATACCCCTTTTACATGCACAGAGTGGGGGTGCAGGGGTTTTTTTGCGATACATCCTGAAGCAAAACCGGGGAAAACTTTTTTTACACTGGTATACTTTGACGGAACCAGTGAGAAAAAAATTGAAGGTTCTGTGAACGTAAGGGATGTTCAGTATCCGGTCTCAAAGTATCTTCTCGACCTTGGAAAATTTTCTGATAAGGAGTATACATCAAAACCGGAATTTAAAAAGCTTATTGAAGAGAGTGCTGAGGCCAGGAAAACAGCTTTCAGTATTGTATCAGAAGACAGCATAACAAACTCTCTCTCTCATCCAAGAGATATGCACAAGGTCACAGGGGACTACTGGAAAAAGAGAATATATGCCGCGCATAAAAAGAAGGGGAAGAAAAAAGTTAAGGTTAAGGGGCATGTGAGCTATCACAGGGGCCTTGATCTTAAGGGTGACGTTGGGGCTCCGGTATATTCAATGGCAGACGGAAAGATTGTAATTGCAATGAAGATGTTTTATGAAGGGAACATGGTGGCTGTTGACCACGGTAACCAGGTTTTTACATATTATATGCATATGGACAGCATGGCAGTAAAGGTTGGAGATACTGTCAAGGCAGGGGAACTGGTAGGGAGAGTCGGTGCGACCGGTACATCCACAGGGCCTCATCTTCATGTGGCTCTGAGCATAAGGGGCGTACATGTGCATCCGCTGAGCCTGCTGTCTCTGCCTGTCAGCAGATAGCAGCTGTTAAATGATTTTTGTAACAAGGAGTTTTCCGGGGACACAAAATATCTGATTACTGAAATAATAATGGTAACGCAGTAAAACACCTTTTTTACAACACAGAACTGCATATAAATTTTAAATAATACAACGGAGTCTTTATGGATTACGCTCAAATTGAACTTCTCACTCAGCAGGTTAAGAGTGAAAACGGATTTATTGATGATATAAAAAAAGAACTTTCTGCCGCAGTGATCGGGCAGGATAAGCTCATTGAAAGGATTATAATAGCTTTTATCACCGGGGGGCATATACTGCTTGAAGGTCTTCCCGGTCTTGCGAAGACCCTTGCTGTGCGTTCTTTCGCAAAGGCTGTTGACGCGGAGTTTAAAAGGATACAGTTTACTCCGGATCTCCTCCCTGCTGACCTCACTGGTACACAGGTGTTCAATCCCAGGGAGATGGATTTCTTTACGCGCAAAGGGCCGATTTTCACAAACCTGCTGCTGGCTGATGAAATTAACCGTGCCCCTGCAAAAGTTCAGTCCGCGCTTCTTCAGGCCATGGAGGAGAAACAGGTGACTCTGGGGGAGACGACATTTCCTCTGCCGCAGCCGTTTATGGTGCTTGCCACTGAAAATCCCATTGAACAGGAGGGCACCTATCCTTTGCCGGAAGCACAGCTTGACAGGTTTTTCATGAAGGTGCTTGTGGATTATCCCACTATTGCTGAAGAGCGTGAGATACTCACAAGATTCAGCGAGATCAGTTCTGATAAAATTAATTGTATTATATCTCCTGAGAGGATTAGAGGTAAAGCTGAACTTATAGAAAAAATATATGTCAGTGATAAGCTCCTTGAATATATTGTTGCAGTGGTGAATGAAACACGGAGGCCCTCACGCAAGGAGATTAAAAAATATATAGACTTCGGTGCAAGCCCCCGTGCTTCCATCGCATTGATGAAAGCTTCTCGATGCATTGCTTTTATACGTGGGAGGGGATTCGTTACTCCGGATGACATCAAGGAGATTGGGGCAGATGTTCTGAGGCACAGGGTGATCCTCTCGTACGAAGCTGAAGCTGAAGGGAAGAACGCTGACGATGTAGTTAAGCTTGTGTTCGATTCGGTGGAGGTCCCCTGATTGGATTCGAAAGAGGTTGCCCTTCTCCGCAAGATAAGGCTCGAAACAGGGAAGAAGATCAACACAATGTTTTCCGGGGAGTACAGGTCCGCCTTTAAGGGGTACGGGCTCTCCTTCGACAGCGTGCGCGAATATATCCCCGGCGATGACGTGCGGAGCATTGACTGGAATGTGTCAGCACGGATGAACCATCTTTATATCAAAGAGTATATTGAAGAGAGGGAGCTCTCTGTTGTACTGCTGGTTGATATTTCAGCTTCAACGCTTTTCGGCAGCGGCAGATCAAAGAGAGATGTTGTTCTTGAATTTGTGACTTTTATGCTTCATCTTGCGCAGATGAATAATGACAGAATTTCAGTGATCCTTTTTTCTGACAGAATTGAAAAATATCTTAAGCCGCGGAAGGGGAGAAAGTTCGTGCTTAAAGTTCTGGATGAGATTCTTATGATCAAGCCCTCGGGCAGAGGCACAGACCTGCCGGGCGCGTTTGATTTTTTTCAGCAGGTGACAAAAAAGCGGAGTATCGTTTTTGTGATTTCAGATTTTTTAAGCAGCAGGCATGATGATGTTATGCTCAAGATGAAGATTCTGGCGCGAAGGCACGATGTTATACCTGTGCAGGTTTCGGATCCTATGGAGAAAAAGATGAAGATTTTCGGCCTCGCTGAATTTTCCGATCTTGAGACAGGGGGGAGTTTTCTCTCTGACTCAATTCATGTAAACACCGGGCTTCCGGATATGCCGGGGCTGGAATCGATAAAGCTTTCAACTGATGAACAGGTGGAAATCCCTCTGCTGAAGTTTTTCACAAAGCGGAACAGAACAGCATTGAGAAGATAGAGACAGCAATAATATATGTTATTAAAGAAAATTTTTATTATAGTTTTAAGTATTTGTTTTGCCTTACCTCTTTTCAGCGAAGGTGATGCAGAGCGCGTTCTTAAAAGTTCTGTATCTCCTGAGAAGGGTAATGTGGGTCAGCAGTTCAGTTATACTCTTTCCATTGCCGGGAGGGACCTCGAAGGTGTAAAAATTATCCTCCCTGTAAAAGGTGAGTACTACCCTGAGTCCTCTTCAGATAAAAAAGCGGGTGAGAAAAAAAACAAAGAACAGGTAGAAGATAAAGGGGTTCCTCTTTATATAATAAACAGCGCTGTAAAAGATGAGTCTGAGTCAGATGGGCTGAAACAGGTAACTGTAATAGTTGATTTAACATGCTACAGAACAGGTGTACACCAGCTTCCGGAAATAATTATAACAGATAGTGACGGAGTGCGGCTTGGTTACAGTATTCCCGCAGTTACAATTGAAGAGCTTAATAAAGAGGGGCGACCGGAGGATATTGAACCGCCAGTTGAACTCTCCGGTAATTATACACGATTAGTAGTTCTTATACTTGCGGTTTTAGCAGCAGGCATTGCAGGTTTATTTATTTTCAGATATTTCAGAAACAGGAAGAAGCGTATCTCTGTTCCTGAAATTAAACAGACACCGCTTCAATTTTTTATGGCCGAGATTGAGAGGCTGAAATTAATTGAATGTATAAATGAAGGGAGTGTAAATGATTATGTATTCGGCATATCCATTACTTTCAGAAGGTTTATTTCTATGGAGTTAGGTTTCGATGCTGCTGAGATGACTACAGGTGAAATATCCTCAATAATTAAAAAATATCTCAGAAACGGCAGTGCTTTTGCTGCTGAAATTGTGAAGATCATGGAAGCATGGGATCTCTCCAAATTCGCCGAGTTTACACTTTCAAAGGAACTGCTCCTTATAAACTACAGGAGTACAATTGAGGCTGCGGAGAGACTGCATGAGATAAGGAGATCTGCCGATGGGCAACCTTGAGTTCCGCTTCCCATGGTTTCTTCTTCTTTTAATACCTTACGCTGGCATGATTGCCTGGTACTTTTACGGAAAAGTTTACCGGAGACGTGCCGCACTCCCTGTGTCTTCTTCGTCCATAGTAAAAAAAACGGAGAGCTTCAGGACCCGGACTTATGGGTACATTGATTATCTGAGATTCGGTTCACTGTTTTTACTTATAATTGCCCTTGCTGCTCCGGGGCGTGGTGTGAACTTTTCCAGCGTAAAAAATACCGGGATAGATATAATGATCGCTCTTGATCTTTCACTATCAATGCAGGGGAAAGATTTTCAGCCGGATAACAGGCTTGAAGTTGCAAAACGTGTTGTAAACAGCTTTGTGCAGAAGAGAGTAAGTGACAGGATAGGGCTTGTCGTATTCGGTGTTGATTCATATCTCCAGTCCCCTCTCACTATTGAGCATGAAATAATTAATGATATTGTGAGTGCACTTGACTTTGACAGCGTTGACGGACGCGGCACTGCCGTTGGTGACGCTATAGCTCTTGCAGCATCACGCATGATCGACAGTAAAGCAAAAAGTAAAATTGTTCTGCTTATCACAGATGGTGAAAACAATCGCGGCGAGATTGACCCGGAAACAGCGGCAAAGAGCTGTGCGGAGATGGGGATAAAGGTCTACACCGTAGGCATCGGTAAGGAGGGGCGGGTGCCGTATCCAAATGCCGCAGGCCCCATGTTTCCTGACCAGTATGTTAACAGCAGCTTTGATGTTACAGAGCTTCAGAAGATTGCTGAGGTAACAGGAGCTAAGTTCTACAGGGCTGAATCTACAGGGGTGTTCTGGGAGAATATAAATGATATAGACAGGCTTGAAAAGAGCGAGGTCGATATCCGGACATGGCATGAATTTTATGATCGATCAGGGGGCATCCTTATTGCCGGACTGGCGATCTTTTTTCTTGAGATACTTCTGCGATCTGTGGTTTACAGGAAGGTGCCGTGATGAGTTTTGCAGGAATTGAATATCTCCCTGCAATTGCAGTTATATGTACAGCGGTGCTTCTATTCTTTGCGTTCTACATGTTCTGGCGTCGCAGGGCTTTGAAGCTTATGACTGTTAACGGCAGAAAGATTATTACGGGTGACAGAAAGAGAATTGTTTTTAAAGAGATTCTAATCATAATAGCTGTTTTGCTTTCATTTGCTGCACTGCTTAAACCGCAATGCGGAGAAACGCCCCATGAAGTGACCTCCGAGGGCACAGATGTGCTCATTGCCCTTGATGTAAGCAGGAGCATGCTGTCAAAAGATGCTGACCCTGACAGGCTCGGCAGGGCAAAGCGCGGGATAAAATGGATTGCAGAATCATTATCCGGCGACAGGATCGGTCTTATGGTTTTTGCCGGAGATGCTTTTCTGCTTTGTCCTCTTACAAATGATATAGGGGCTTTTATGATGTTCCTTGATTCAGCGGGCCCCGATTCTGTAAATATACAGGGTACTGATATAGGTGCAATGCTTTCTGAAGCTGCAAAGGTCTATGCGAAAAAGAGGCTTACTTCAAAACTGCTTGTAATTATTACTGACGGGGAGGATCACGAAGGGGGAGTTGATGCAGAGATCGAAAAGTTCAGGGAACTTGGAGTTTCAGTTTATGCAGCAGGGATAGGCCGGGAGAGTGGAGAGTTTATTTCCGCAGGTGAAGATGATTCTACTGCTGATGCTTTCTACAGAGACAGGGATGGTAATCTTGTTAAAACCAGGCAGGACCAGGGATTGCTGAAAAAACTTGCATCAGAAACCGGTGGAGCATACTGCGATATTACAGGGAACTTTTCAGGTTTAAATAATATTGTAAATGTAATTGAGAAGCAGCAGAAAGAGAGCAAGGGTTCAAGGATAGTGAAAGAGAAGATTGACAGGACATGGATATTTATACTCCTGATAATTCTGGCGCTCGGCGTTGAACTTATCATTGCAGAGAGGAGGAAAGATGAGGCGTAGTAACTCGCATATAGTTCTGATAGTTCTGATTTCTCTATCTGTTTTTACAGCATGGATTGATCCTTTTAATGATAAAGTTTCTAAAGGAAATAAAAATTATAGTGATAATAAATTCAGTGAAGCGATGAACAGTTATAAAGAAGCTGAGCAGTATGCCCCTGATGAAAAGAAAAAAAGTATGCTTGAGTTCAACAAGGGGAATGCTGATTACAAAATGAACAATTATGAATCAGCCCTGGGTAAATACAGGAATTCGATGAATTCCGGCGACCCTGAAGTTCAGAAGAAAGCTTATTATAATGCTGGCACAACATACATGAAGATGGGGAAAAAAAAGGAGGCTGCTGAGAATTTAATTAAAGCTCTGCAGATTGACCCGTCATATGAAAAAGCGAAAAAAAATCTTGAGTATCTTTTAAAAGAAAAACCACAGGATAAGCAGCAGAATAGTGATAATAAAAGCAGCGGAAATCAGCAGCAGAGCTCAGGGCCGGGTGAGAAAGAGAATGAACAGAATAAAGGTGATGAAAAAAAGAACAGTACCCAGGTAAAGAATATGCTTGAGTCTATGAAGAATAAACCGGTAAGACGTCAGAAGGGGAATGGTGATGGAAAGAAATTTCTTGAAAAATACTGGTAAAATACTAACAGCTGTTATTTTAATTATTGCTTTCTATTCCCCTTTGTCTGCCGCAGACATTAAATCAGAATTAAGCAGAAGCAGGATTGCTGCTGGTGACAGTACTACCCTGAAGGTAATGATTTCAGGAAGCACTGCTGACATACGTCCGCTTAAAGTTCCCGCTATTAAAGGATTGGATATCTCATTATCCGGTACCTCGCGCAGCTTTCAGTTTATTAATGGCAAGTCATGGACAGGAATTATTCTCAGTTTTACCCTTCAGGCGGAGAAGAAGGGGGTATACAGGGTGCCGCCCTTTATTATTGAGGCGGACGGCGAGAGGCTTCAGACAGAAGAGTTTATTCTTACTGTAGATGAAGGCGAATCCGGAAGTGATGTGTCATACGGTATTCTGCGTGGAGAAGTTGAGCTTACTGCTGCAGAGATTTATGCAGGTGAACCTGTAATAATGCGGTATTACCTGAAAACTGACAGCAGCGATATTAGAATTGAAGGTATGAGAGAGCAGCCTGAATCAAAGGGCTTTGTTATTAAACATATTAAAGAGGGTGAGACTGCAGCGGGTGAAAATGCCGGTAATGGAAGAATTTATCTGGCAACATACTGCCTTGTTGCCGCTGAAAGCGGCAGACACGAAATAGGCGGCGGTGCATTGTCTGTAGTAGGGGAAACAGGAGGCGGTTTTTTCTCCCGTGTAGTGAGAAAAGAGATCCGGTTTCCGAAGAAAATAATTAATGTTAAAGCACTCCCTTCCAAAGACCGTCCGAATGCTTTTAACGGGGATGTAGGTGAATTTTCCATTGAAGCCGGCGAGACTCAGGGAGGATTCGTAGAGGGGGAGGAGATTAGAATTCCTGTAAAGGTGAGGGGGCGCGGAAATTTTCTGATGATGTCGAAGCTTACTGCTGAGAATCAGGATGGAATTAAACTCCTGGTTGAAGAGAAAGAACCGGTTCTCTCAATTGACAACAGAACACTTGCCGGAGAAAAAGATTATACAATAACAGTTATTCCGGACAAAGCCGGTGAGTGCAATATCGGTAAAATTATTCTTCCATATTTTAATCCATATAAAGGAGTATACCAGCAGGCGGAAAGTCACCCTCTGTCATTCACTGTATCTCCTTCCGCATCCGAAAAAAATTCCGGCGAAGAGAAAACTGCCGGTGAAGAAAAAAATTCATGGCCCGCGACTATATTCATTCTATCAGTAATTATAATTCTCGGCTGCGGAGTGATCCTTTACCTTCAGACCGGAAGATACAGGATTGTACGTGCTGATGATATTCAGAAAGAGCAAAAGAGGGAACCGGAACCGGCTGTTGTTGATCAGAAAATAATTCTTCGTGAAGAATTTGAAAAAACTTACGCAGAGCGCAACAAAGACCTCTTCCTTCAGAAAAGTGAAAAGCTTGCAGGTTTAATTTCTGAAAAGAGAAAAGTGACTGAAATAAATGAAGAGTTTCTGAAGATAAGGGAGTTGATAAATCTTTACAGGTACGGCGGCGCACCATTAACAGATGAAGATATGAAGAGGATATATGAGGTGATTAAAAAGCTCTCCTGAAATCAGAGAGCTTTTTTCTTGGCGTCCTCCCAGAGTTTATCCATCTCCTCTAAAGACATTGAGTTTATGGATCTCCCCTGTTCTGCGGACACAGATTCAATATGGCTGAAACGTTTAATGAATTTGTTCACTGTACCACGGAGTGCGTCTTCCGGGTCGATCCCCCTGAAGCGGAGTACATTCACTATGCTGAATAGGATGTCTCCAGCCTCATCTTTCATCTCTTCTGTGCTGTTGTTTGATACAGCCTCTTTGAATTCTTCAAGCTCCTCGTCTATTTTTTTTACTGCATCATCGATCTTTTCCCAGTCAAAGCCGACGTGAGAAACCTTTTCCTGTACACGGTATGCCATAGTCAGTGCCGGCAAATGGCGCGGTATACCTGCAAGGACCGATCTTCGGCCATCTTTCTCCTCTTTCTTAATCTGCTCCCAGCGGTTCTTTACACCATTGGAATCATTTATATCCTCATCACCAAAAACATGCGGGTGACGGCGGATAAGTTTATCAACGATCCCCTGTGCCACATCCTCAACAGTGAAAAGTGACTGTTCATCAGCAATCTGTGCGTGAGCATAGACCTGGTATAATAAATCTCCAAGCTCTTCGCGGAAATCCTTTATATCACCTTTGTCTATGGCATCGATTACTTCGTAGGCCTCTTCTATGAGATAAGGCTTGAGAGAAATAAAGCTCTGCTCTCTGTCCCATGGACATCCATCCGGTGCCCGGAGAATTGCTGCAATTTCTTTAAGGCGTAAAAGAGGATTTTTTTCATTATTATTCATTTTATCTGGCCCCGTAGTATTGTTTCTGCTCTGCGACCGTGGAAACCGGGTTGCGGCCGTAATGATGTCCGGGCCATATCTTTGTATGGTCAGGCAGAGTAAGTATTTTATTCCTTATCGAATCAGCAAGGTCGCGCTCCGAGCTGTCCGGAAGATCAGTCCGGCCTACACCCTCTGTAAATAGAGTGTCCCCTGTGAAGATATTGTCGCTGCCGTAGAGGCAGATACATCCTGCCGAATGTCCCGGAGTATGCATCACCCATAGCTGTGTGTTTCCAATTATGATAGAATCGTTGTGTTTGAGAAGCAGAATTTTTGCGCCGGGATTTTGAGCCTGCTGAGAGAAATCTGCTGTGTCATTTTTTTCAAATCCCCTGATATAATGGAGATCATTTTTATGTATCAGGAGTCTTGCACCGGAACGCTTCATAACATAATCATTACCTGATGTGTGGTCATAGTGTCCATGTGTGTTGATTACATATTTGACTGTAGCGTGGTGTTTATCAACTCTGGAGTAGATGGCATCAAAATCCCCTGCCGGGTCAATAAGAACAGCCTCTTTTGTCGATTCATCAACTACAAGGTAGCAGAATACAGCCATTCCTGTTACTAAAACCTGTTCTATAATCATAATAGATACTACTCCTTTTCTATAATAACATTCATCCCCTGGGTGGTGTTGCTGTAGGCTCCTTTTATTGAGGGGACATTGCATGTGCTGAAAAAACGGTATCTCTCAAAGGGATCGGTCTCTGTTCCCTTTGCAATATTTCTGAAAAAAGTTATCTGCTGCATGTGCGGAGGGCCCATGGGGAACACTGCAACTCCACCGGGTTTGATAAGATTTAATACAGAGTATGGTGAATGGGTGCATCCTGAATATATTATTGCAGCATCAAAAAAACCGGCAGTATCATCAAGTTCTGAACAGTCCCCTGCCATAAATTTTATATTAAAAAAACCGTTATCAATGAGGCGTTTTTTTGCATCGATTGCGAGCTGTTCATGCAGTTCAATCGTCACAATTTTTTTTACCATATTTGACAGGAGCGCGGTAGAATAACCTGAACCGGTTCCCACTTCAAGAAGAGTCCAGCTTTTTTTTGGTGAAAGGATGTTCAGCATCTCAGCGAGTACCGCTACATCATCACTCTGTTCGCCGAAACCTATAGGTATAGGCTCAAAGCCGCTGCTTTTTTCCCTGAAAAAAGGCTCGAAGAACATCTCCCTTTCTACGGATTCAAAAGCATGAAGAATATTAGCATGCAGCTTAAGCTCATGCAGTTTTTTATTAAAATCATTTTTCTTTTTTGTCATATTCAAACAGCCCTATTCTATAATCTGGATAAGATATGTAAGGAAATAATCTGATATAAGTATAACCATTGATGATCGTACAACAGCCTGTATAGTGGACCGCCCGACACCTGCAGCTCCGCCTGAAGTGCTGAAGCCGCTGTGGCATGAAATTACCGCGATCTCCGCTCCGAAAAAAAATGATTTAGAAAGGCCTGACAGAAAATCACCGAGACTTATATTCTGAAGAATATTTGTGAAGTAGGATTCCGGGCCGATCCCGAGAGATGTGTATGCAATTAATGCTCCGCCCAGGACACCCACTATGTCTGTAAGTACAGTAAGACATGGTGTCATCACCAGGCATGCAAGAAACCGGGGTACAGAAAGGTATTGCACAGGCTCGGCAAAAAGTGTACGCAGCGCATCTATCTGCTCTGTTACTTTCATTGTGCCTATTTCGGCGGCAATAGATGAGCCGACCCTTCCCGCAAGGAGAAGGGCAGTAAGCACAGGGCATAGTTCCCTGAACATCGATATTGTAACAGCACTTCCGATGAATATTGAAGAACCTGCCATGAGCGCATCCATGGCTTTCCCAATCTGCAGCGCCATTACCATCCCTGTGAAAAAAAGTGTAATCGTTGTTACAGGGAGTGATTTGTAGCCTATGTCCATCATCTGCGCCATGACGCTGTTCCAGTCAAATGGCGGGCGGAAAGTCCATAAGATGGTCTCTTTTAAAAGAATAAAGTGAGAACCCAGGGATTCGAAAAATGAAGTCAGAAAATTCTTACTTTCATTCGTATTCATTTACCGGGCTTGCCTCTTCATAGGAATGAGTGTGATCGAGATTTCCGAATTTGGTATATTTATCCCAGAAACGGAGGTCAATATCGCCAATGGGACCGCTTCTCTGTTTTGCAACTATTACAGTGGCAATCCCTTTTTTCTCTGTGTCCTTCTTTACTCTCTCCTCTCTGTAAAGAAACATTACAACGTCGGCGTCCTGCTCGATTGCGCCCGATTCACGGAGGTCAGATAGAGTCGGGATCTGGTCAGCCCTTGATTCAACAGCCCTTGAAAGCTGTGACAGCGCGATTACAGGGATGTTAAGTTCCCTGGCCAGCTGTTTAAGAAGCCTGGAAATCTCGGCAATCTGAAGGTGTCTGTCAACACGAGAGAGAGATGATATGAGCTGAAGGTAGTCCACAATAATAAGTCCAAGAGGAACCTTCTGCGCAAGCCTCCTGGCCTTTGCCCTGATTTCAAGAATGTTGCCTGAAGGAGAGTCATCGATATAAATTGGAGATTTGCTCAGCTTTGATGAAATCGTGAAGAGTTTTTTGAACTCCTCCTGATCTATATGTCCTGTTCGTACTCTCTGCGAGTCGATCATTGATTCTATACAGAGCATCCTCATGCCAAGCTGAGTAGCCGGCATCTCAAGAGAGAAGAAGAGCACCGGTGTTTTATGTTTGATTGCCACATGATTCATTATGTTCAGGGCAAATGCGGTTTTACCCATACCGGGACGGGCAGCTACAATAAGAAGTTCCGAGCCGTGGAATCCGGTGAGAGTCTCGTCAAGTTCTGTGAAACCGCTTGGTATTCCCGTAACAATTTTTTTTGTCTTATACCATGAATCGATATCATTCATGGTGGCATTGAGTACCTGCTCAATATCCTTGTAATCGGAGGTTATCCGCTGTTCTGTTACTTTAAATATATCACGTTCAACTTCATCCATAAGCTCCTCAGTGCTTATGGCGCGGTTGAAACATTTCTCGATGGAGAGTTCCGATATCTCGATAAGCTTTCTACGGAGGCTCATCTCCTTTATACGTTTGGCATAGACCTCGGCGTTTACCGAAGTTGATGATGACTGGTAAATTTCCGCAAGGGCGGTATTCCCTCCGATTTTGTCAAAGATACTCCTGTCTATGAGGCGCTGACGGAGTGTCGTGAGGTCAATAGGGAGAGACTTGCGTTCAAGTTCGGTTATTGCTTCATAAATCAGCCTGTGCTTCTCAAGATAAAAATCCTCCGGCTGGAGGATTTCTGTTACTCTGAGCAGCGCTTCCCTGTTGAGAAGCGCTGATGCAATACAAGCTGATTCAGTATCAATATCCTGAGGAGGTAACCTGTCTGCGGTCATAGATTACCCCTTAACGACGGTAACCTTAACAGCAGTGCTTAAACCTTCATCAAGTTTAACTGACACAGAGAATTCACCTTCCTGTTTGATCGGATTTTCAAGGAGGATCTTTCTTTTATCAACAGCAAAGCCTTTATCTGCCAGGTGTTTTGCTATATCCATAGATGTAATAGAACCGAAGAGTTTACCCTCTTCCCCAACCTGTGCAGGTATAACAAGCTCGATACCTTTCATGCTGTCAGCAAGAGTCTGACTTGCTTTCTTTCTCTTTTCTTTTTTTATTTTGATGAGTTTCTTCTGATGTTCCATTGCTTTCTTGCTTGATTCATTTGATGCAATAACAAGATTCTTTGGAATCAGATAATTTCTTGCGTATCCTTCAGCGACTTCCTTGATATCTCCAGCATCACCAAGGTTTGCTATGTCTTTTTGAAGTATAACTTTCATGGTTTACTCCTTATTATTTCGTTCTTTATCAGGGCCGAGCTTTCTGAAATCTGCCCAGAGATCCAGTGCACCCAGACCCGTTAGTAAAATTGTCATAAAAATAAACACCGGTGCTCCGAGTATAATTAATGTCAGGATTAGCAACGGGAGAATAATTGCCGGTATACCTCTCCTGATCATGAAAAATTTGACGATCCCCAGAGCCTGTGCAACATACAGCGTTGAAACAGCAAGAGCAATATTCAGCGCTGCGATACTGATAGCGGGATAAACGTTACTGTCAAGAAGTATAAAGCCGCCCCATTCCGCGATAAGTGCAAAAATAAAATAATCATTAATCCTTAAAAACTCCAGGCCTTTAACCTGTGATGCGGCATCTTTCATAACCCACTTTTTCATAATCAGAAAACTTAATCCGCAGATTATTGTGCCGAACATAAATGCTGAAAAGGGTACCATATCCCTTGCAAACTGCAGCCATTTGCTGTCTTTGATTATTGCAATTGACCGGGAGAAGTCCGCTTTCAGCTTTTCGCGGTTTTCCGCCGGAGTTTTATACTCGTCGAAAACCCTGTCCATGTCACCGGTACCCTGCTCCATCATGAGAACTATTTCGTCTCTCCCTTTCTCTATAATGTCAGTGCCCTGTAAAATCCTGAGAGCATGATATTCAGCAGTAAAGAGAACTGTAAATACGATTGAAGCCAGAGTTATATAAAAACCGAAATCTTTACCCTGTTTGAAACATAGACCCCCTGTTGTGCCGAAAGCTGCAGGTATTAAAAAAATTGAAATTAATCCCGCGTAACCCGGAGCAATCAGGGGAGTTGCAGCAAGGGGAAGAAACAGCGCCATGCTGTACCACCCTGTTTTGTAAAAAAGCCATGCTGAAAAAACAGCAAAAGCAATACCTGTTAAAAAAAGCAGGAGCCCCAAAATTATTTTTCAACAAATGGGATAAGAGCTATTATTCTTGCTCTCTTAACTGCCTGAGCAACACCTCTCTGGTGTTTGGCGCATGTTCCTGTTACTCGTCTGGGGAGAATTTTTCCCCTGTCAGTAATAAACTGCTCCATCAGTTTAACGTCTTTGTAATCGATTACTGCATTTTTATCATGGCAGAATCTGCATACTTTTCTTTTAAACCTTACATTTCTCTGAAATACAGGTTTTTCAGCATCATCAGATGCGCCTGCGCCGTAGCTTTTTCTTTCATACGGAGCTGCAGGAGCAGGAGCAGGAGCAGCTGTTTCAACTGCCGGTGCGGCTGTTTCTTCTATATTCTTAATTTCGTCTGACATTATTGTCTCCTGTGATTGTAAAAATAAATGTTAAAAAGGGATATCATCATCAGAGAACGGATTTTCTTCATAGTTCTGACTTGAACTTTTACCCGTTTCAGATGGGGTATAAGATTTACCGGAAGCCTGTTCTGAATGACTCTCTTCATCCTGACTCTTCCCGCCTAAAAACTGGAAATTTTCGACTACAATTTCAACCTTGGTCTTCTTATTCCCGTCCTGGTCATCCCATCTTCTCTGCTGGATTCTCCCCTCTACCGCAATCTGTTTACCCTTTTTGCAGTACTCAGTTATAATCTCGCCCATCTTTGACCATGCTACACAGTCAAAATATGAAACCTGATCTTTCTTTTCGCCGCCGGTTGAATAAGACCTGTTATTCGCCAGTGAAAAGCTTGCAACAGCCATACCGGAAGGTGTGTATCTCAGTTCCGGATCGCGTGTTAATCTGCCAACCAGTATTACCCTGTTAAGGTCGCTTGCCATGAGGCCCCCTTTCGGTTACGCGGATTTTTTATCAGTGAGTACTACGAAAAGATATCTGAGGATATCAGCATTGAGGCCGAATTCCTTCTGGATTCTGTCAATCGAAGCGGGCTCAGCATCAACAAGCATGTACATGTAGAATGCCTCTCTCTCCCTGTCGATTTCATAGGCGAGTTTTCTTATGCCCCAGTGGCCTTCTTTTGTGATGACAGCGCTGTTTTTAGCGAGGATCTCTTTAACTTTTTCCTTGTGAGATTCCACATCACGATTCCTTACGATGACTGTAAGCTCGTAATTATTCATTTTTTCCTCCTTCCTTTGGTATTTACTGCTGAAATACGCATAGTTTTCAGCAGAAAGGTTTAACAATTCTCGAAAACTGACTGAATTTTTCAATAAATATTGTATTGAAAAAATTTTAATTTTATTCATAAATGATTGGGGAGAGAAAACGGTATTTGCTGGTTTGCTGACATTTATGTTTTTAACGTAATATTTCTGTCAAAACCGGATTGCTTCACTCCCTGCCGGTCGTTCGTAATGACAGAGAAAAACTAAAAATGTAATATTATAACTCAGAAAATAAAAAGGCCGGGAATAATAAAATGGATGAACAGGAATTCAAAGTTGATCAGGCTCTCAAGGATATAGGGGATGTTCTCTACCTCTGCCTGAAATACGAGCCATGCGAGACCGGGCGGCTCGACGCAGCCATTGCGTCTATTGATATCATCATAAATAACGCTGATTACCTGCGCCAGTGCGAATACTATTTTAAGGCCTCCGGAAGCAACTATATACTTTTCTATTTTTCCAATATTATTTATAATCTTAAAACTAAAAGCGATCTTGTGCTTACACAGGATGTACTGAAATGGCTCTCAAGTGTGTGGAAAAATTTTATTCAGCGGAATAAAAATTATCAGGTCTATATTCATCTTCATGATCTTTACAGCGAGATCTTCAAAAAATATTTCCCCGGCGACACTGCGTTTATAAACAGGCTTACAAACATTAATATGGTGAGCGAGCAGTTTGCGGCGAATCATGAAGAGGGGGATTCTGAACTGGGACGGCTGGAGAAATTCTACCAGGTTTCTGAAGAGATTATAAATGTTATGAAGCCCACTTATTATTTTATCTTCGATTTTTTCAGAGAGATGAAAGCGTTTACAGGTGAGACATCTGCTGATGCGGATAAAATTGAGAAAGCAGGGCTTGGGGGTTTCGGCAGCGGGGAATATACTTATAAAACAGTAGTTGAAAATGCATGCAAGTCAGCTGCAATACTTGAGGCTGCATATTTACTGCTGAAAAAGAAAAAGGCCACGCGGCAGTTCCGGATTTTTGACGGGAAGAAAAAGTTTCTCACAACTTCGGAGATATATGATATTTACGCGGATAAGTTCAACCAGCTGAAGAAGGAGATTGCGGAACTGAAGTAGAAATATTTTTTGATTCATCGATAAATCTGATTTTATTGTAACCGTTTAATCATTTTTAACTGCTGAAATATACTGCAGAGGAATTTTATCCTTAATTCTTATACTCCTGAGAATTGTATAACCGCAGCTTTCAATAAACTTTTCGAAAGTATCCGCTGACCACCTGTGGTAAGCCCGGAAACCGGAGACTCCCATTATAGAAGAAATTACTCTGCTCAGGATGCTGTTGCCGTGAAGATAAGTTGGAACTATGAGGAGACCTTCGCTTTTGAGAATACGGCTGACATTGGCCAGAACTTTTTCAGGTTCAATCATAATATGAAGAGCATTTGCAAGGATAACGGCATCAAAAGAATCATCATCAAAATTAAGGCTATAGGCGTCCTGCACTAAAAAATCAATATTTGAAAGACCTGAAGAGAGAGCTTTGATCCGCGCTATCTCGATCATTTCAGGAGAGATATCGCAGCCGAAGTATCTGCCGACATAGGGGGCTATCCTCATAGAGATAAGACCGGTTCCGCATGCCGCCTCAAGTACATAGTCAGCTGGATCAACCTCATTTTCGATAAGCTGAACAATTCTTTCATAAGAAGGGCCAACCCTTTTCATAAAAGTATCATATTTCGGCGCGAAAGAACTCCAGAAACCTCTCTCTTTGTTCACTCTGGTTGTGCTCATGGAACTCCCCCCGGATAATTGAATTGTTTTTGCTTCCATGGCTACTCCGCCTATATATTTTTAACTGTGAAATGACACGTTAAGGGTACGGCAATTCAGTTTGTCTGATTATCATTTTTAAAATGTTAAAGAACAGTGACCGGCGATTCTACTAACATCAGTTTTATAATAGATTGATCTATGATAAAATGCAATAATTTTTCATAAATAAATAAACTTCTATATAACTTGAACTGAGCCAAATAAAAAAATATCAG
>DINC01000351.1:0-12508 GCA_002425885.1 Spirochaetia bacterium UBA5550
TTAAAAATGTATATATTTTACCTATTAGCAATGACACTTATCTGTACTGTTTCAGCTTTTCAAAAGTGAAAATTAAAATATTGCAGTTAAGGGTAAAGTATTGCAGTTTTTCAGCCATGAAAAAGGCCGGAGTAAATCAGTTGGCCGTTTTTAATGCTGAAAGATACGCAGCCGCACCCCCCGTTTACCGCTGGCGGCTGCGTTTTTTTATTAATCCCCCTGATATAGAAAAGTCAGATTTAAAAGATTTCTTGACCTGAGCGATTTAAACTATTAAATTAAATGTGCAGTTTTGCATATTTTGAAGCTGCTGTCCGATAATAAAGTAAACCTGAAAAAACCGGTGATGATAATGGCCAGTAACCCTCATGTAAAACCCCTGAAGGGATTTGATCCGAAAACAGCTCTTGCAGTTGATGAGTCTTTCACACGCCTTATGAAAACCGGGGATGATATGCTCGGTGATGAAATTGATGATTTCGCAGAAGGAACATCAGGAGGGGGAAACTCCGGGAAGGAGTGCGGCGCTCTCCGCACAGGGGGCGCGATTCACTCAGGCTTTGCAAAGATAGAGCTCAAGAGCGGAAGAGTCGTTTTTGCCGCAACAAATCTTAAGGGTGAACTCTTCTTCTTTGAGCCTGCCGGTGATAATTTAAAAGTGTCAGGGAAGATTATGCTCCAGGGGGCACTCTACTCTCCGCCAGTTTACAATGATGGCATTATCTACTGTGTTGCCCGTGAAGGGGGCGCCTTTGCTGTTGATACAGGGCTTAAGGAAGCCCAGGGAGATCCTGAGCTCATAAGCGGAAGAATAATCTGGCAGAAGAGGACAAAGAAGGGTATATTCACAGAACCCATTGCCACAGGGAAGGTGCTTCTTGTTACAACACTTGAAGGTATTTATGCCTTCGACGCTTTTAACTGCCCTGACAGGAAGATCGGGGAGGTGCTCTGGGGCCTTTCTATAAACGGCACAGTGTCAACTCCGGTGGTGCACTCCGGTATGCTTTTCATCGGCAGTGAGGATAAGAAGCTCATGGGGTTTGACTACGGCGGGAACAAACTTAAGAAAACCTGGGAGTACGACCTCAGCGGTGCATGCAGATCCAAACCCTTTGTCTCTGAAAAGAGCAGACAGGTTGTGGCAGGGACAATTGACGGATTTGTATACTCTGTGGCAAGAGATACGGGGGCATATAGATGGAATTTTGTTGTTAAAGCGCCTGTGCTTTCATCAATTGTATCATCTGATATCGGTGGGGCCGAGCATCTCTTTTTCGGCGCTGATAACGGTTTTTTCTACTGTCTGAATCAGGAAGGGAAGAAAATCTGGGAGTTCAGGACAAACGGCAAGATCAGGACAGAGGCTCTTATCCACGAAGGGCGGGTTTATTTCGGTTCAGAAGATAATTCATTTTACGCGCTTGATCTCAGGAGCGGGAAGCAGATCTTCACATTCAGGTCAGATGGAAATATTTACAGCAGGCCTTTAATTCATGACGGCAGAGTTTATTTCGGATCAACCGACGGGTTTATTCATTCATTATATATTTAGTATTATTTAAGGGATACTGGTTCCCGGCACTGCGAGGCATGAAATGCTGCGGCAGTCTGATATTAATACTTCTGCAACGGAGGAGTGATGTTCAAGTTTATACACAGTTTCATGGCAGTGTTTCAGCAGATCGATCCAAGGATTTATGAACTGGAGAAGGAGATCGATCTATACAGGATTATCCTTGCGGGTGGTGTTCTGCTTCTGATTATTCTCGTGCTTATTGTTGTACTTCAATGGGCTTCTCTCAAGAAGATGAGGAGGGGCGCAGATACCGGTGTTCCTGCTGATTTTACTCCGGGGAAAAAATCTCCGGCAAAAACTTNNAAAAACTGAAAAGGGGAAAACTGAGATTGCAGCATCGCCCTCTGTTAAAGGGAGAGACCTTCCCGACCCCGGCCTTGTGTACAAATTTTCCCTGGCGGATGAAAAGGTAACAGAAAAACTTATAACCATAGGTCAGACTGAGGGGAACATCAAAACCTTCTCTACTGAAGTTATTAATGATCATTTCAGTATAAATATCAGAATAATTGAGAATCAGCGGGATCGGGACATCTACAACCTCCCTGATAAAATATATGAAGAGTACATCCTCGACATGCGCCGTGACGGCAGGGTACTTGTCTACTTCCCCGGACTTGAAGGATACAGGCAGATGGGGGCGCGGGAGAGAGTTTATATCAAGCAGGAACCTGATTCAGCGGGAGATCCGACTTTCCATGTGATCGAAGCAAAGCAGCCGATACGCCTGCGAATAGGAGACAGGCTCAACCAGGATGAAAAGTTTGCGAATGGATATTTTGAATTTCATTTATACACGCAGGAATACGAAGTTAAAACTTCTGCCGGCATTCCCAAGATCGAAAAGAATTTCATGGTAAGGCTCTACAGGATATATCCCGGTTATGATATGTCTTCACCGAGTCCCGACGGGCTTTACCCCATGACAGATCCATTCAGGGCAGGTTAATAGATGAGCAGAGACGAACTGCATAAATCGATACAGAGTATAATTAACGACGATAAACCTACTGTCCGCAAGTCGATAGTTATCGGCGTGGGGGGATCGGGTATGAAGGGGGTTCTCTCTGCCAAAGCATGGATAGAGGAGAACATCCCGGTCGAGGCTCACAGGTATATGCGGTGGGTCGGTATTGATACAACTGACATTGAGACGAGTATCGAAGGTAAAGGGGGGAGATACAGGTTCCCGTCGGACCAGATGTTTCAGGAGGAGAAGAGGATGCTTTATCTCTCTTCGCCGACGCCTGAAGAGCTGTCACTTGAGTTTCTGCGTGAAAAGCATAAGAATGATCCGGTTTACAAATGGCTCCCGAATCCGGATGTTTACGATATATCTACACGGGCGGGCCAGGGTGCGAACCAGACAAGGCCTTTGGGGCGCCTTGCGTTTTTTTATAATGAAAAAAAGATCCGCGATTCTCTTATAAAGGAGAGGGACAGGCTTGGGCAGCTTCCTGATGATCCGAAATACTTCCAGCTCATGGATGTCAAAGAGGGGGAGGACAAGAGGAGCGAGACTATCTCTTTTAAATTCGAGCGAGGTGTGAACCGCCACTACTTCAGTGAAAAGATCCCCGCTGATCATATAATTGCAAACATTGAACCTGACCAGGCTGCGCGCGCTCTCCTCTGCCCGCATATTGAGGGGAAGATCGATATTTCAATTTTTCCCAGGGATGAAAAGGGCTACTACTTTGAATTAAGCGGCAGCAACATGGAGGGTCGGGTACTGTCCTTCGATGTAACGCATTTCAAACGCGGCGCTCAGATTTCTATTTTTATTACTGCATCAATTGTTGGGGGTACTGGTAACGGTATGCTTCTTGACCTTGCTGCAATGGTGAAGGATATATTTAAAGACTACTGGCCCAAGCCCCGTGTTTACGGCATCATAGTACTCCCCTCCGCATTTAAGAGAGTTGTATATAACAGGAACGCAAGGGCGAATGCCTACGCAGCGCTGAAAGAGATAGATTTTTTTATGAGCGGCAACACGTTCAGTGCTGAGTACCCCTCAGGCCGGAAGGTGGAGATCCCTGACAGGATATTTGCTGACGGTATGCTCTATCTTCTCGACATCGAGAATATGGCGGGAAATTCTCTCCAGGGGCGCGACCAGGTGCAGGAGCTTACTGGACAGTTTATCTCCACATTCGTTTCATCAATTGTGGGGGGGGCTATTGAAGAGCGCACAGTGAATGATTCCACCAGAGCATCTGTATACCTGCCGGGAGATGAGAAGTCCCAGCGCAGGGCAAGCTATAATTCATTCGGTATATCAAGGGTGATCTATCCTGTGCCGCAGCTAAAGGATATCGGTTACAGAATAATTGCCCTGAAAATGATAGACGCTTTCCTGAAACAGATAAACAACAAACTCCTCCTTGAAACTATCGGAGATATCAACCGGGGTCTTGTGCGGGCTCTCCGTCTCGACTGCCGCCTTATTTTTGAAAGAATGTATCCCGACTACAAGGCAGATATGGAAGTTGAGATGCGCTCATACCAGAAGAAGCTTGAAGCTGCTGCTGCGAAAAATGAGAAGCGTGCCCTTGTTTCATTGATGGAGAGCATCATAAGAGATTACGGCAAGGAGGAGATGGAGAAGATCAAGTCCGGTCTCCTTGTGCGTATGGAGAAGAGGTACAGGGTTGAGCTGGACAAGATGAAGACAGTACTCACAACTGAGATCCACAAGTATATGAAGGACCCCAATATGGGTTTTGTCTTCGCAGGTAAAGTGATCGATCTTGTGCTTGCCAAACTGGAGATGTACCAGAAGAAGTATTACTCGGAGCGTGTAGCCCTTGCAAGGTATTCCACTGAAGAGATGGATAAACTCGTTGAAGCAGCAGAGGGTTCCGCAAACAAAGAACTTGCAGAAGCCGTGATTCAGATGGCTTCATTCAATTTCAGTCAGCTTGTGTACGAAGCCATGCTTACTTCTGCCGAGAGTTTTGTCCGTGAATTCAAGTCTCTCCTTTTTAGTATTCGGAACATGGAGATTAACTCGCTGATGGATAAAGTATCCGCTCTCCGTGATAAGCTGAGACAGGAACTTGAAGATAAAAAGTTTGAACTCCTGGAAAAGAAAAATCCTTTATTCTTTTATCTGATTAATGGGAAGGAGATTAATTCTTTCCTTGAAAAACATTTTTACTCAAGACTATCCATTGAGGATCTCTGCAATGAGGTGGATTTTGTGAAACTTGACCGGGAGGATGATACACGGCAGTTCATTGAAACATACCTCATATCAACAGAAGGCCTTAAGATTCTCGATCTTGGCGATGATGAAATTAAATCAATAATCAAAGACCGTTTCGGCGCGCTTGTTGACAAGCCCCTTGAAGAAGTGAAAAAAATTCTCTTTGAAGAGGGCCAGGGTGAGGCAGGTCTGCAGTTCAGTGAAACCAGCATGCTCCGTGTTGACATAGAAATTATACGGAAGAAACTTTTCAAGATAATATATTCCAGGTTTGAAGGTTTCAGTTTTGATAATATCTCGATAAGGGATATTCTTTCTGAAAAGAAAATCACAGTATCAAAACTCCTTGAAAAACTCGATACCTATTCAAGGCCATATATATATCTTGATGCAACGGGATTAAGTTCAATGGAGTATTACAGGGTTATTACTAATTTTGAACTTAACACTTACGAGGAGGGGGACGATCCTCAAAGTGTGCAGAACGATCTCCCCTCCCGCCTTAATCATTACAGAAAGAGGGAGACTGCTGTTCCGAACATCAGTGTTGAAACATTTGAAGTCCCCAATCTCTGTAAACCATACGAGATGATCTCCATCGGTGTGCTGCTGGGGTACCCGATATTCAGAATCAACTCCCTTGAGGATTCGGCAAAGGATTACCATGACCTTATAGCGGAGAGGACTCACCCTCTGCATCTTTTTAACAGCCCGGAGTTCGACGCGAAGTACTTCCCTGATCCATTCAGGCATACTAATTATCTTAATCCCGCGAAGTTATGGTCAGGGCTTCTGCTGCTGAAGATTCTTGAAGAGAAGGAGGGCGCGTATAATTTTGAAGATAAGCTCTCTGAAGCACTGAAAGATATAGAGGCCAGGGAGAACTACAGGCGTGTTGTGCTTGATATTGAAGCAAAGATATCCTCATCCGGAGGATTTGAAAAAATTACACCGGAGATCCTTGCTGAAACAGTAAACGGGCTTGGTATGCTTGCAAAAAATTCTGCTGACGGGAAGCTCCAGTTCAGGAGAGAGTACTCCATTGTAATCATGGATATTCTGGACGGCGATGGTACAGGTGACAGAGCTGCCGGTCAGAATATGAGCAAGGATGAATATATTGAAAAATTTCTCAAACCCCCTAAGTTTGCGGATAACGGCGAACTGGTTTTCTTCTTTGAAAACGAAAGGGAGGTCAGAGAGTTCATTACCAACTCCGTAAAATCTGTACTCGAAAGAACCAGGGGCAACATTACTGCCGGGGCTGATATAGCGTTGCCTAAGTGGAAAATCGAACAGTGTGTGATCCCTGTATTCAGGGACAAGTTTGAGTTTTACGATTATTTCGAAAAGCGCGGTTCACTTGAATGGCAGAATCTTCTGCGTGAAAGGCTTACTGAGAAACTGAATGAATACGTTTCATCTTCACGTTTCAGGCTGGAGAGTGACCCTACACTTATAGACAGGGCAAAAGTCGGTGAGTTTATCAGATCACTTGATCAGAAGATGCCGGATATTGTTCTCTGGGAAGTGAAGGTCAGGAACAGGATAATAAAATAAAAAAGGCTCCGCGAGGAGCCTTTTTCAGCGATACAGGTTTGCCTTTCTTACTTCTTCACAGCTTTGAAAGAAACCCTTCTCTGCTTCGGGTCTTTTCCGTCATAGCCTGAAAGAGGCTCATTGATGCCTACGCCTTTGTAGCTCATCTTCGCAGCAGGAACACCGGCTTTTTTAAGCTCGTTGTAAATTTTTGCTGCTCTTCCTTTTGAAACACTTGACTGAAGTGATTTTGTAGGATAATCAGCTGCATGACCTGTTATCTGCATAACATAACCATCAGGAACCTGCTCAACTATTGGTTTAACAAGACCGATGATTCTTTTCATATTTTCAAGATCTTCATTCTTGTTGATCTTGGAACTTCCGCCAGGGAAGCCATCAATTGAGAAATCACCTACTTGTCTGTTAATCGCATTAACAGCCATATCACCGCCTGCATCCGCCTTAACAGTTACATCCTGCTTTACATCTGTCTTCGGCTGCTGTGATTCACAGGAAACCAGAACAAATGTTGCAAGGATAGATACGAAAAGAAGATAAAGTGCTTTTTTCATTCTTTACATCCTTTAAATTATTAATTTGTATAATTAATATACATTTATGTAAAAGGGAGTCAATAAAAAAAGTTTACTTTTTTTAAAAATAAAAAAACATATTATTTTTTATTGATGCAGTCCATCTGGGTTTTTTAAAAACTCTATGAGAAATTTTGATTTAGAAATATCGGGTGATTTAAATGAAAATAAATGAAATGGTGAAAATTCTTACTGATGCAAGGGATGCATATTATAATACTGATAAGCCTTTGATGAGTGACATAGAGTTTGATGAACTTGAGGAAAAGCTGCGCGAGCTTGATCCTGAAAATCCTTATTTTTTTTCCGTAGGTATACTGCAGCCCCAGGGCGAAAAGATCAGGCACACCACTCCCATGCTTTCAATGGCAAAGGCAAAGAATATGGAGGATGTTCAATCCTGGCTTAAGCGGCTTGCCGGTATGGAGATAACCGGATTTGTTCTTGAACCGAAGATTGACGGGCTCTCTGCCACATGCAGATATAAAAACGGCAAACTTGTTTATATTGCAACACGGGGAGACGGTGAGGTGGGGCAGGACGTTACCCACATCGCGGAGTACATCAGCGATATTCCGCAGAATATTTCATTTTCTAAAGATGATATTGAGATCCGTGGAGAACTTTACCTGCCGAGAACTACTGAGTATAACACAGAGGGGAAGCCCTTACGCAATTCATGCGTCGGTCTCATTAACCGGAAGGAGAACCGTGATGATTTGAAATTTGTCAGATTCGCAGTGTACCAGGTTGTGGGGCTTGAAAAAATTGCACTGGAGAGTGAAAGGATTAAACTCCTCGGAGACAGCGGCATGAATGCAGTTAATTATTCAACTGCCTCTGATATCGCTGAAATAGAAGAGTTTTTTAACAGCTACATGAATGAATTCCGCGATCAGTGGGAATACGAAACTGACGGCCTGATCCTCTCTGTGGATGACAGAAGACTTTTTGAAGAGATCGACAGTATGTGGGTTGTTGATCACCACCACCATTACTCGATAGCCCTTAAGCCCCCTTCGCAGTCAAAGGAAACAAAGATAAGAGATATAATCTGGCAGGTAAGCAGGCAGGGGAACCTTGTACCTGTTGCGCTGTTTGAGCCTGTTGTTATCGGCGGCGCTAAACTGGAAAGGGCAACTCTCAATAATTATGAAAACGTGATCAGGCTGAAGGTGCAGAGGGGCGATACTCTTGTGGTGCAGAGGGCCAATGATGTTATACCTTTTGTACAGGAAAACCGGAGCTCTCACGGAAGAGCGGATTATAATGAAGAGCTTGTGGCCCGTCAGTGCCCGTCATGCGGCGGCAACCCTGTGCGCTCCGGGGTACACCTGAGATGCGTTAATCCTGCATGTGAAGAACAGAGCATACAGAGAATAATATACTGGGTGAAAAGCTGCGACATTGAGAATGTAGCAGAGGCCACTGTGCGGACTCTCTTTTCTCTCGGTAGAATAAAGAATATCAGGGATCTATATAATGTCACAGAGAAGGACTTCGAAGGGGTAGAGGGTTTTGCTGAAAAGAAGATTGCAAATTTTATTACAGAGGTTCACGCATCGAGAAAGATGACACCACGCGAATTTATCAGCAGAATGGGAATACCCCTTGTGCAGAAAAAATCTCTGGTGAAACTTGGAATATCCACTGTGGAGGATTTTCTCTCCTATAAAGATGATACTTATGTGATAGGGCGAAACATTATCGAATGGAAGAACGACTCTTCCAATATGGTACTCTTCAATGAACTTCGTGAAGTCCTTGAGCTTGTTGAGGAGGAGGGTGGCGCCGCAAAAGGGAAAGTCTGCATGACAGGAAAAGGACCCGGGAAAAGAAATGAACTTATAAAAATTATTGAAGATATGGGCTATGAGTTCTCCAATACTGTGACCAAGGATCTTGTGATATTGATCTGTGAGGATGTAAATGGTAAAAGCAGTAAGCTGGATAATGCGCGTAAGAGCGGAATAAAGCTTATGAGTTATGAAGAATTTTTCGGTGATAAAATCGTTGACATGGGATAGTGCGGGTTTTCCATAAAAAAGTTATTAAATAGCAGGTGGTGGTGTATTATGAAAGAGAAAACTATAAAGCATCTTCTGACTCTCAGCGGAGACGGACGGGAAGTAACTGTAGAGGGGTGGATCAGGACAAAGAGAGACTCCAAGGACGTGTCTTTTATTGCTGTGAATGACGGTTCGTGCATGAGCAGCATACAGGTTGTTGTTGAAAAGAGCTTCCCCGGATTTGATGATATAAACAGCAGGCTTATTAATGGCGCCAGTGTTTCTATCAAAGGTAAACTGATCCCTTCCCAGGGGAAAGAGCAGAGTGTTGAGGTCACTCCTCTTGAGATAACCATACTCGGTGATGCCCCGGCAGAGGAGTATCCGCTGCAAAAGAAACGGCACTCCTTCGAGTTCCTCCGCGAGATTGCCCACCTCCGCCCCAGAACAAACACCTTCGGTTCTGTTATGCGTGTAAGGAATGCAATGAGTTTTGCCATACATAAATATTTCAATGATAACGGATTCACCTATGTTCACACACCAATAATCACCGGCAGCGACTGTGAGGGTGCGGGTGAGATGTTCCGGGTAACAACGTTTGATCTTAATAATATACCGAAGAGCGAGGGTAAGATCGATTTTGCTCAGGACTTTTTCGGCAAGGAGGCATCTCTCACTGTAAGCGGGCAGCTCGAGGCTGAGATCTACGCTCTTGCACTGAAAAATGTCTACACATTCGGCCCCACATTCAGGGCGGAAAATTCCAACACTTCACGGCATCTTGCGGAGTTCTGGATGATTGAACCTGAAATGGCATTCTGCGATATAACAGGGAATATGAATGTTGCCGAAGATTTCATCAAGTATATACTGAAGTATGTACTTGATAACTGCGCTGAGGATATGAACTTTTTCAATTCAATGATTGAGAAGGGGATTATAGATAACCTTCAGCATATAGTAGAAAGCAGCTTCGAGCGCATAACATACACTGACGCGATCAATGAATTGAAGAAGTCGGGAAATAAATTCGAGTACCCCGTTGAATGGGGGATTGACATGCAGAGCGAACATGAAAAGTTTCTCACAGGTGAAGTGTTTAAAAAACCTGTAATAGTTACGGACTACCCGAAGGAGATCAAGGCTTTCTACATGAAACTCAATGATGATGGTAAAACCGTGCGTGCAATGGATGTACTTGTACCCAGGCTTGGCGAGATTATTGGCGGAAGTGAAAGGGAGAATGACTATAACAGACTCCTCGCAAGGATAAATGAACTGGGGCTTCACGAGCAGGATTACTGGTGGTATCTTGAACTCCGTAAATACGGATCAGCTCCGCATTCAGGTTTCGGACTGGGCTTTGAAAGGCTTATCCAGTTTGTCACAGGTATGCAGAATATAAGGGACGTTATACCATTCCCAAGGTGTGTGGATACGCTGGATTTTTAGGTAATATATATTGCTGCTGTCAGAAAAGCCCTCTCAGAGGGCTTTTTTATTATTTACACTTTATCTTTTTTTTGATTATATTACTGTAGTCAGGAGTTTTCTAATAGTCATTAGATTATTGCAATGACAGGCTTTAATCCCGGAGGCCCCATGCAGCATTTAGAGAAAATTGAAAATGAACTTAAGAAGATCCGCAGGTGGCACCTTGTCCCCGGTAAAAATAATATCCTTAAATCTCTGGGGCATATAATTAATAAGCATGAAGAGATACAGAGCGTAATAGACGGATTCTTTACGCCGGGGGATGACAACTGCTCATCAGATAAACAGAGTTCAGGTGTACTGATTATAACATCAGAAAGAGGACTCTTTATCCGTTCTGATAATCCGTCAGAATATCTCTCAGTTGATGTGGAGGATATGAAGGGGATATATTTCACGCGCGGATTCGCCGGGCTTAAACTTAATATTGAAGCTGATGGCGAGAAATACTGTTTTGTTACTCATGCTTCAGAAGCTGAGATAAAAAATATTATAGGCGCGGAGGTTGTTCCCGGTGACCTGTCTGATAAGCCGCAGCCGCCCTCTCCGGGGCAGCAGGAGGCGGCAAAGCCCGCTCCTCCGGTGATCCCGGTTCCTCCTGAACCTGTTCCTGCAACAGCGGAGTCTGAAAAAATTGAAGCTGCAACTGATGCTGCTGAAGAGGAAGAGGAATCAATCGAAGAGGTAATGGAGGCAATAAATAAACTCATCGGGATGAAAAAGGTGAAGGATGAGATCAACTCCTACATAAACTTTATAAAGATACGGAAGGAGAGGGAGAACCGCGGCCTGCCTGTTACTCCGCTCTCTCTTCATGCTGTTTTTTACGGGCCTCCCGGAACAGGTAAAACGACAATTGCCCGCCTTGTGGGGCGTGTATACAAAGCTCTCGGCCTGCTGACAAAAGGGCATCTTGTTGAAACAGACAGGGCAGGTCTTGTCGCTGGTTATGTGGGGCAGACAGCGGTGAAAACCGATGAGCTTGTAACAAGCGCCATAGATGGAGTGCTTTTTATAGACGAGGCTTATTCACTTATTCCGGAACATGGTGGGAACGATTTCGGACGTGAAGCTGTTGATACGATACTCAAGAGGATGGAGGATCTCCGTAACAGGTTTGCGGTTATTGTGGGCGGTTACCCTGATGAGATGGAACGCTTCATAAACGCGAACCCCGGACTCAAGTCCCGCTTCAGCAGGTACTTCTATTTTGATCATTATAATCCTGAAGAGCTCATGTCAATTTTCAATTTATTTGTCAATGATGTGAAATTTGTTCTTGAGGAGGAGGCTGTTGAGAAGGCGCAGGGACTCTTCGATTATTTTTACGCCAGGCGTGACAGGAGTTTCGGCAACGGCAGGTTTGCAAGAAATGTTTTTGAAAAGATAGTGCAGAATCAGGCTGACAGGCTTTCATCTCTCAGCGTACTGAATGATGAACTTCTATGCGGGATTAAATCTGAAGATATTCCTGAAGTTTCAGATTTCAGCGATGAGCAATTTGCCTGAATTCATCCATTGTCAGAATTTTGAAATATCTGTCCAGGTTTGAAATGTCAAAGAGAGTTGAAACGCGCGTGTTGAGGCCGCAGAGATAGAATGTTATATCATTTTTCTCAGCCTGTTTTGAGAGGCTTATAAGCATTCCGAGCCCTGAAGAATCTATACTGTCGAGGTTTTCGCAGTTCACTGCAATTGTGTTTGTTGTGCCGCTCTCCGAAAGAATATCCCGAAACCGGACCTCCAGAAGATCTATGCTGTGAATATTCAGATTTCCGTTTATTATGATCTCTGTGAGGCCGTTCTCTTTGTGGATGGTGATTTTTTCCAAGGTGATACCTGCTCTTTTCAGGATGAATTACCTGTTTGAGCTATCCTTCGATTTTTTCAACCATATTTTGAAGTAGTAATTCAGGTCTTCAGTAACTGCTTTACTGTTTACCTGTGTTTCGTTTGTACTGTTCATTAATTCTTTACCTTTTTTAATTGCATTTTCTTTACATGCAACTGTATTTAATCTTATCATATTTTACTGTCTTTATAAAATAAGAGTTATTTTCTGTCTATCAAAACTTAA
>DINC01000351.1:12563-13300 GCA_002425885.1 Spirochaetia bacterium UBA5550
CATTTAAACTTATGGGCGGCTTCAAAAACGAAATTTTTGAAGCCGCAGGGAGCCCTGCGGGGCTAATAAGGGGCTGCCGCCCCTTTGACCCCATTAAAAGCAGGATTCCGGGGGTGTCTGGTAATGAGTAAGGTGGAAACAGGTATTTCTGAATTTGATGTGAGGCTTTATGACTGCGGGCCTGAGGGGAGAGCTGGGGTAAGAACTCTTTTTAATTTTATGCAGAGCACGGCTGATAATCATTCAAAATCCCTTGGTACATCGGTAAATCTTATGTCTGAGAAGAACCTTACCTGGGTCTATGCACGTTTTTATGCGGAAATATTATCCTACCCCGCAATGTATGAAACTGTTAGATGTGAAACCTGGCGTTCAGGGATTACTGAGGGGATGGTAAACCGGGAATTTATTATGCGGGATTCTGCAGGCGGGGAGATTCTCAGGGCCACTTCGTCGCTGGCGTTAATAGACAGGGGGTCGAGAAAACCTGTGGAGATTCCAGATTTTATACAAAATCAGTTTGCGCACGGGAAGGGGAGAGCCCTGAATTATAAGGCTTTTCCTGTTGATAAAACTGACAAAAATGATTATATTTACACTTTAAGAATCAGATATGAGGATATCGATATTAATAGTCATATGAATAATGCCTCATACGCACAGATGTTTTTTGAAAGCGGTTACAGTGCTATTCGTAATGGAATGATTTTAAACAGTATTGATATAATGTTCAAAGG
>DINC01000348.1 GCA_002425885.1 Spirochaetia bacterium UBA5550
AGTTGCCGGTATATAAACAATTTATTATTATAAAATATTAGTATTTAATTAAAATCTAAAAATCGCATGACAGACATTTTAATTTTAAAAAAAACATTTTTTAATAAGGAGAGAATTATGGAACCTAAAAGCGTAAAAGATAGCAGTATAACAGTTGTACAGCAGATGACTCACCAGGATGCGAACCTTGCGGGCAACGTACATGGCGGAACTATAATGAAGCTTATAGATAATACCGCAGGTATAGTAGGGGTAAGACATACCGGCGGTAACGTAGTAACAGCCTCAATTGACAGAATCGACTTTCACTCACCGGTTTTTGTCGGAGATCTTCTTCGTGTAAGCGCCAGCATCAATTATGTGGGAACAAAATCAATGGAGATCGGTGTACGTATTGAAGCGGAAAACTTTGTTACAGGGGAAGTAAGGCATACAGGTTCTGCCTACCTTACATTTGTATCCCTTGATGAAAATCTTAAAACAAAGCAGATACCACAGATTATACTGGAAACTGATGATGAGAAGAGAAGGAGCTGTGAGGCACTGCAGAGAAAAGAAGCAAGACTCCATGCTCTTGAAATGGGGAAAGTGAAGTGCAAAATATAAAAAAATTTTTTCTCCCCCGTATTTTACCGGGGGAGATATTTAAATAAAATTATTTCGCTGAAAGAACTTTTGGTGCCCTTATTTTAAACAGTCCTTCAACATATTCTTTTACAACAGGATCATTAGTATCTCTGCAGTAAACTGAATATTTCAGAACAGGCTTAATCTCTGTACCGTAGTTCTTCCTGTAATATTCTGTCCTGAACTGAAGATAATACCCTCCGGCATTTTTCCCGTAAGTAAATCTTGCGGAGTACTTGTTTGTCTCATCAATTTCAAAAAGCTTTATATTGAATCCGTACACGTCTTCAAAAACCGCGATTTTATCATCTTTCTTAAGCATAGCTTCAAGGGCATCTGAAGACTTCATTTCATCCGTATAGTTATTTTTATAAATGCTCCCTGTAATAATCTGCTTTTTCAGTTTTGCCAGATCAGTAGTAAAAAATCTGGAGTCAGATGATTTCTTAATTCTGTAATTCCTGCTTTGAGGAAAATATTCAGTAACCGAATCAACGGTGTTGTCATTTCCCTTGTCTGTAATAAGAACAATAACCTTTTCAACACCTGAAAAATCTCCAATTACAATATAACTGTCGTTATCAATTGCCTGAAGGAACATATAATTTTTATTATCATCAGGCACAGGAAAATATTTAACCCTGTCAGCAGTTACAGGTTTAATCTGAAGGTCATCCAGCGCTATTGAAAACGCGGAAGAGCTCAGTATAAGCATAAATAATGTAAGTGTAAAAATACGTTTCATTTTATCCTCCGGGATAGTTAATGTTTTCTATAGTTACTAATTCAGCTTTGAGAGGCTCTCCTGAAGCTTCTCAAGCATATCTCTGTACTCTTTCTGTTTTGCTCTCTCTTTTTCTATTACATCAGCAGGGGCTTTTCCGGTAAAGCTCTCATTATTCAGCTTCCCTTCAACTCTCTGAAGTTCCTGGATAATTTTCCCGATCTCCTTTTCAAGCCTCGCCTTCTCCTTATCAGTGTCGATAAGGCCTTTAAGCGGTAAAAATATTTCGAGGTCAGTCATAACTGCCGAAGCATCCGTTTTTTCAGGTGTATAATCCGCGTCAATTGCAACAGATTCAACTTTCGCCAGTGCCTGAATGTGTACAGATTCTGTATTTATTATTTTAATCATTAACGGGTTCACTGTTTTAAACACAACCGCAGCTTTTTTGTCAGGGGGAATATTCATCTCCCCCCTTATGTTTCTGATTTTATATATTATCTCCTTAAAGGTTTCAGCATAAAGCGATTCATCAGCAAAAACCATTGAAGAACTATATTCAGGCCACTGCGATACCATAATATCAGTTTCTACATCAGTCTTTATAATGCTCCAGATCTCCTCAGTTATAAAAGGCATAAAGGGGTGGAGGAGTTTGAGACCTGTTTTAAGAACATGGTATAACACCTGTTTGGCCGCATCAGAAGAATCTCCCGATGCCGGGTCCTTTGAGTAGATCCTCTGCTTCACCAGTTCAAGATACCAGTCGCAGAATTCATTCCACCAGAATTCGTACATCAGATTTGCGGCTTCGTTAAACCTGTACTCCTCAAGCGCAGCATTAACATTCTTTACAGCCATATTTGCAGTGTGCAGCATCCACCTGTCGAATACTTCAAGCTTCGAAGTATCAGGCATTGCGGGCTTGAAATCGTCCCCCAGATTCATCAGTATAAATCTGGTTGCATTCCATATCTTGTTGCAGAACGACCTGTACCCTTCAATCCTCTTTTCGGAAAGGATGATGTCCCGCCCCTGAGCTGCAAAAGCCGCAAGGGTGAACCTGAATGCATCTGTGCCGTAGCTTTCAATCATAATGAGAGGATCAATTACGTTCCCCTTGGACTTGCTCATCTTCTGGCCATGCTCATCACGCACAAGGGCATGAATGTAGACATCCTTAAACGGGATGTCATCCATGAACTTCACGCCTGTCATGATCATCCTTGCAACCCAGAAGAATATTATATCAAAACCTGTAACAAGCACGCTTGTGGGATAATATTTTTTCAGTTCAGGAGTGCTATCAGGCCACCCCATAGTTGAGAAAGGCCAGAGCGCGGAGGAGAACCATGTATCCAGAACATCCTCATCCTGCCTGATATTCTTTGAACCGCACTTCGGGCATTTATCCGGGTCATCCATTGTGACGCTAAGTTCACCGCACTCGTCGCAGTAGAAAGCCGGAATCCTGTGTCCCCACCAGAGCTGACGCGATATACACCAGTCGCGGATATTGTACATCCACTCGAAATATGTTTTTGCCCAGTTACCCGGGACAAACCTGACTTTTCCATCCTCAACAACTTTAATCGCCTCATCAGCAAGGGGCTTGATCTTCACGAACCACTGCTTTGAAAGGTAGGGTTCGATTACAGTGTTGCACCTGTAGCAGTGCCCAACAGAGTGAACATGCTTCTCAACCTTTTCAAGCAAACCAAGCTTTTCAAGATCAGCCACAACGCGCTTACGCGCCTCGTACCTGTCGAGTCCTTTATATTCTCCGCCGTTTTCATTGATCACGGCGTTTTCATCCATGATAATAACTTCTTCAAGGTTATGCCTTTTGCCCATGTCAAAGTCATTGGGATCGTGCGCGGGAGTTACCTTCACAAATCCTGAGCCGAACTCCATGTCAACATAGCTGTCAGCAAACACCGGGATCTCCCTGTTCATCAGGGGTAGGATTACTGTCCTACCTATAAGGCGGCTGTGCCTTTTATCTTCAGGATTTACAGCAACGCCTGTATCGCCAAGCATTGTTTCAGGACGGGTTGTTGCAACAACAACGAACTCATTGCTCCCTTTAACCGGATATTTTATATGCCAGAGATTTCCATCAAGCTCTTTGTATTCAGTCTCTATATCGGAGAGAGCTGTTTCGCAGCGCGGACACCAGTTGATAATCCTGTATCCCTGGTATATCAGCCCTTCATTATAAAGTGTGACAAAAACTTTGCGGACAGCTTTAGATAACCCTTCGTCAAGAGTGAACCTCTCCCTCTCCCAGTCAAGAGATGAGCCGAGCCGCCTGAGCTGCCCCTGTATCTGCCCCCCTGAATGCTCTTTCCATTCCCATACTCTCTTTTCAAAAGCCTCGCGCCCCAGGTCATTTTTATTTTTACCCTTTGACGCAAGGAGCCTCTCCACAACATTCTGTGTAGCAATACCCGCATGGTCCGAACCAGGCATCCATAGAACAGACTTCCCCTTCATCCTCTGCCATCGCGCCAGGATATCCTGGAGAGTGTTATTCAGGGCATGCCCCATGTGAAGATTACCCGTTACGTTAGGCGGCGGGATTACAATAGAGAAGGGTTCTTTGCCGTCATTCACATCGGCATGAAAATACCCGTTTTTCTCCCAGTGCTCGTACCACTTCTTTTCAACATCTTTCGGTTCGTATGTGGAGGGAAGCTGCATTATTAAAACTCCGTACAATTGTCTGATTTTCCAGAGTCATTAATTCAGCCTTAAAAGTGGTGTCAATAAATTTTAAACGGTTAAATATATTATAATGCAGCTGAAAAGTCAAATTTTTATGTTAAACTCAGCTTATTCCGGTGAGCAATATTAGTTTGACATTCAGACAAACAGGAGGGTAAATAAAATCTCCTTAACAGATTATTGCCTATCATATAAATGGAGTTTCAATATGTTAAAAAGCCGCAAATCACCACGGGTAAGAATAGTAAAGAGGATGCCTCCGGAACAGAGGAAACAGCAGATAATGGATTGCGCCAGAAAACTCTTTGCTGCCGACGGCTACTACCAGACCCAGATCTCTGATATCCAGAAAGCCTCAAATGTGGCGCGCGGAACAGTTTATCAGTATTTCAAAAGCAAGGATGATCTCTTTACTGAAATTCTTGAAGATCTATTCATAAAATGGAAAGCAGCTCTCGCGGATACTCCTGATCCGGAATCCGAGGAATACAAAAGCGGACTAAAATTTTTCACATATAAAATTAAAAGATCCTTTGAATTTTTCACAGACAATCCCGATTACTGCAGCATTCTTCTGAAAATAGGCCTGGGCCTCGGTGAAAGTTTCGATACACTGATAAGCAGATTCGATCACCAGATAGTGGAGCTCGCAAAAAAATATCTCACAGTGGGAATCAAACTGGGCAGAGTCCAGCCTGATACAGATGTTGAACTTGTGGCAAACATGATCGGAGGGGCATTCACCAGGATGGCCTATTTTTACGGAGTAACAAAAAAAGATAAGGGATCAATAAATATAGACCTCCTCTCTGAAAGATTTGTAAAAACTTTATCCTTCGGTTTTTTCATAGAGAAAGATGACAGGGAGCCAATAAGAGTATATAACTGAAGACTTTAATATTTATAAATTTTTTAAAACAATACTGTAATAATATGAAAATTAACCCGGTTTATTCATTTATTTTTTCAAAATAATTA
>DINC01000337.1:0-4298 GCA_002425885.1 Spirochaetia bacterium UBA5550
GTAAAATAATATAATCTTATTTTTCCAGAGGATCATATTTTGAGTAAAGAAGAATTTAAGGATGCTCTCTTTGATGCCGTGGAAAACCTGATTGAGCATAAACTCTCCAATCCCGGGAGGGAGCTCATTATGAGCTATTTCAACGACATGGATGGTGATTCATCTCTTGAAAGAGCGGTTAAGGCAATGGAAAAATATACACATGATGATTTTCCGCCGAAGGATAAAAGGAGCAAAAAACTGAAAGCGAGCCTTAACAGGCTCGCCTATGAAGCTGATAACTGGGACAGAGAATAATCCCTCTATTACGAAATCATCTTTCTGAACTGAGCGAAAAGGTACTGTGAATCATTGGGGCCGGGGCACGCTTCCGGGTGATACTGCACCGAGAATATCGGGAGCCTCTTGTGTCGTAGGCCTTCAACAGTTTTGTCATTTAGATTAACATGTGTAATCTCAATATCGCTGTTCCCCTTCAGTGAATCCATATCAACTGCGAATCCGTGATTCTGTGAAGTGATCTCCACTTTCCCTGTGGGGAGATTCATCACAGGCTGATTCCCGCCGCGATGGCCGAACTTCAGCTTGTATGTTTTACCGCCAAGGCCGAGTCCCAGAATCTGGTGTCCTAAGCATATTCCGAAGCAGGGGATACCCTCCTTCGCTATATCTTTAACAAGAACTTTAGCATAATCAACAGCATCCGGATCCCCGGGGCCGTTTGAAAGAAACACACCCTTCGCGCCATCAGCAACAACATCTTTAAGAGGAGTCTTCGCGGGATAAACTGTCACGTTGAAACCGGATGCTTTCAGCAGCCTCAGAATGTTTCTCTTCACTCCGAAATCGTACACAGCAATTTCAGGATTGCCTGCAGCTTTATCTCCGAAAAAATATTTCTCTTCGCATGTCACTTTTGAAGCAAGGTCAAGTCCGTTCATTGAGGGGTGGCTCTTCAGCCTGTCAACAGCTCCCTTTTTATCAAGGAAGATCCCGGCTCTCATGGCCCCTTTGTCGCGCAGGTGACGGGTCAGCATCCTGGTGTCAACACCTTCTATTGCAGCGATCCTTCCGTCTTTAAGGAAATCACCAAGCGATCCCGTTGCCCGGAAGTTGGAGTATGTTTTGCTGTACTCCTTTACCACAAAGCCCGCAACCTGTATCATGTCGGATTCCATATCCTCTCGATTCACACCGTAGTTACCGATCATGGGGTATGTCATGGCCACTATCTGTCCGCAGTAGGATGGGTCCGTGAGGACCTCCTGGTAGCCGCTCATTGATGTATTGAAAACAGCCTCTCCCATTGTTTCACTGTCATAACCGAACATTTTTCCTTCAAACTCTGTTCCGTCTTCAAGTATAAACCAGGCTTTTTTTGTCATTCATTTACTCCGTTAAATCTTAGTTATTTCTCAAATCTGACGTTAACTGAACCGCCGTGTTTATCATCAAAACCTTCGTATTCAGACATAAGATTCACAGGCCCCTGTGCCTTCTTCAGCGATTCCTTATTCAGAAGCTGAAATGTTGTTCTTCTCATAAAAGTCTCCACTGAAGTTCCGCATGAGAACCTCGCCGCGCCCCCCGTGGGGAGTATGTGGTTTGTCCCTGAGTAGTAGTCGCCAACAGCAACTGGCGCGTATCTTCCGAGGAAGAGTGAGCCCACGTTTCTGATGCTGTCAAGGTACTCAAGCGGGTTGTCCGCCATGAACTCCATGTGCTCAGGGCCGTACTTGTTGCTGAAGTCTATTGCCTCTTCTATTGAATCTACAAGAATAATAATACCGTTTTTAACGGATGTCTTCTTTATTTCATGCCTTCCGCGTCCGGAATCTATATCTTCTTTTATGTGCTTATTAACTTCTGATGCAAGTTTTTTAGAAGTTGTTACAAGAACTGCAAGTGCTCTCTCCTCATGTTCTGCCTGTGAGAGAAAATCCCATGCAACCCATTTGGGGTCTGATTTGTCATCAGAGATGATGAGCACTTCGCTTGGGCCAGCCATTGAATCTATCTGGATTATACCCATGCTGAAGAGATATGTTTTTGCCGCAGTTACGAAAATATTTCCCGGGCCCACTATTATTTCAGATTTTTTTACTGAATCAGATCCGTAAGCTGCAAGTGCGATACCCTGCGCTCCCCCTGATTTTATTATGCTTGTCACTCCAAGCTCTTTGCATATTGCAAGAATTACATCCGGTATCTTTCCGTCCTTGTTCGGGGGGGTAATGACTGTGATGTTTTTTACACCGGCAATCTGTGCCGGAATAACGCCCATTAACACTGATGAAGGGTATGAAGCTTTTCCTCCAGGGACATAGATCCCCGCGCTTTCAATTGCCTGGTATGTAGTGCCGAGAATTGTGCCATCCGGCCTGCTGTAAATGGAATTCTCCCTGAGCTGTCTTCTATGGAATTCTTCAATATTCTGCCTTGCTTCCATGAAAGCAGCAAGTACATGTTTCGGAGTATTTTTGTGGCCCTGGGCAATCTCTTTTTCAGTTGCTGTAACTGAACTGAGTTTAACACCGTCGAATTTATGGGTGTATTTCTTTACCGCCTCATCCCTGTTTTCCTTAACATCGTTTACGATGGGGACAACGGTGTTGATCATTATTGAGCTGAAGTCCTCTCCGAACCTGTTGAAGAGCTTATCGAGTTCAGCCGGGGTCAAATCCTTGTATCTCTTTACCGGGACCATTAAAATTCTCCTTCCTCTGAAACTGTTTTTTAACTTTCAACCATTAATTAAAGGGGTTAAAATTGTCAAGTTTTAGATTTATGAAATAACGGTCATTTTTTAATATCCACGCAGAGAATTCTGCTTCTCCCCTCAGGATCTGTATATTTTTTTGAGATTGTTATGCAGAGGCTTCCGGTTGCAGTGGATATGTAAGGATCTGTAATATATTTATCATGCCCGTTCTGGAGTGAATAGAAATAATCTTTATTAGACTGGTCACTTCCCGGTTCATCGGGCTGAAAAATTCTGCTCCGGCTGTTTTTGATCCGGGAGTTTATCACTGTTTCACTGGTCTGTACTCCTGAATCATTAAGTATGTAGGCACATTCAATTGTCCGGTCATTTTTTATCATGGACTTAAGTGTCTCCTCCGGGAGATAGAGTTCACCTTTAACCAGCGCATTTGTAATCCTGTCAATAATCTGTATGAACTGACGGATTTCGTTTTCTTCTTTCATATGTCTCGCGCTTCTGCTTGTGATATATCTTGAAGATATAGAATTTATTGTTTCTGAGATAAAAGCGGTATCAAGAGATGTTATATCTGAAGGCCTGCCGAAAAGAAATCCCTGCAGCATGTCCGCGTTCAGCTCCAGAACTTTTAAAGACTCCTCTGCTGTCTCAATACCTTCAGCAATTACCATTGAACCTGTGTTATGCGCGAGCTTGATTATAGAGCGCGTGACCTCCTGCTTGTAAAAGTCATTTTCTATACCCTCCATTATTGACCTGTCGAGTTTGATAAGATCCGGTTTAAGGCTCACAATCCTGTCCCAGTTCGAGAACCCGGCGCCGAAATCGTCAAGGGCAATCATGAAGCCGAGGCTGCGGTATTCATTGACAAACTTTTTAAGAACAGTGATGTCGTCAACATCAGATTCCAGTATTTCAATTACTATTGACGATGGTGCAATTTTCTGCTTTTCAACAGCTTTAAGCAGACTGCCGGAGCCGAGCCCCTCCTGGATCGCATTGCTTTCAAGATTGATAGAGAGAACACTGTTGGGGTTTTTCCGGTAGTATAATGCGAAGTTTTCAAGAGCCTTTTTACGGAAGAGCCTGTCGAGGTCAAGGGTCAGTCCGAACTTTTCAGCTTCTCTTATAAGGATCTGCGGATTAATTAAAGTGTTGTCATTCGGATTAAATCCTCTGCTGAGCGCTTCAAATCCCAGTATCTGTTTCCGTTTGAAGGAGATAAGAGGCTGAAAAACAGTGGTAATTAATTCCTTCCCGATAATTTCTTCAATTGTAATGTTATCATATTCACGCATAATTGAGTCCATATATATATTTTTTAACCAGAGTAAATAGAGGTGGATTTTTTTAAACTATCAAATAGCATTAATACAATAGAAGTGGTGATAGTTTACATATATTTAAAAAACTGAAATTCCGGGGAGAGGCAAATTCCTTGACTCGAAAAAATGTATTGTTTTAGTGTAATTTCCAGAGAAGAGAATTTCAGCAGGTTTTTTATGGCAGCATAAAAGAGGACTCTGACAGGATGAAAAGGATAAGGAATATATAAATGAAAATAGCAATGGCACAG
>DINC01000337.1:4322-6667 GCA_002425885.1 Spirochaetia bacterium UBA5550
TAAACCCTGTAGTAGCTGATATTGAAGGGAATAGGAAAAAGATATTAAATTTTATTGAGAGAGGGGATGCTGCAGGCGCAGATCTTATTATTTTTCCTGAACTCTCCACAATCGGTTACCCTCCAATGGATCTTCTTGAAAGCAGCAAACTTGTAGATGATAATCTGCACTACCTTGCTGAAATAAGAAATTTTACACGGGGGAAGAGATCTGTAATTGTCATAGGCTGCGTTGATTATGACAGAGAGAATCCTCCGATGCTCTTCAACTCAGCCGTGGTAATAAAAGATGGAGAGATTATTTTCAGGCAGAATAAAACTCTCCTCCCCGGTTATGATGTCTTTGATGAATACAGGTATTTTTCACCTGCAAAGGAGTCTGCCGTTTTTGAATTAAACGGAGTAAAGGCCGGTATCACAATCTGCGAGGATATATGGGCAGCTCTTGGAAATGATAACAGCCGTTTTATGGATCAGCGGAGGTATCACTCTGAGCCTGTGAAACAGCTTGCTGACAAAGGGGCGGAGCTTATAATTAATATTTCAGCATCACCTTATGTTAAAGGGAAACGCCAGGTCAGGATGGGGATGCTCTCAGCTCTTGCCAAGAAAAATGGAGTCTCTGTTGTATATGTCAACCAGGCGGGCGCAAATGATTCACTCATCTTCGATGGTAATTCATTCTGCATCAATAAAGGGGGAGAAATTTATTCCCATGCAAAGGGGTTTGATGAGGACCTTCTGATTGCTGACACAGAGGATGTAAACAGTATTGATATTTCAGTTGATGACATTGATGATATACGTAAAGCCCTTGTGCTTGGTATAAAGGATTATATGCATAAATCCGGTTTTAAAAAAGCTGTACTCGGCTTAAGCGGAGGGATAGATTCAGCTCTCACAGCAGCACTTGCGTGTCAGGCCATCGGGGGGGAGAACGTGACCGGAATCACAATGCCCTCGATGTATTCATCATCAGGTAGTGTTGATGATTCCTATGAACTGGCGAAAAATCTCGGCTTAAGGATTGAGACTATTGCTATAAAAAATCTTTTTGAGCAGTTTAAAACTGATCTTGATGTGATGTTTTACGGAATGATCGAGGATGTGACAGAGGAGAATATACAGGCGCGCATACGGGGAGTGCTCCTTATGTCCGTGAGCAACAAGTACAATGCTCTCCTGCTGACTACAGGGAACAAGTCAGAGTGCGCCACAGGGTACTGCACCATGTATGGTGATATGTGCGGAGGGCTTGCAGTAATCTCCGATGTGCCGAAAACCATTGTTTACGAAATTTCTGAACGGATAAACAGTGATGCAGGTAAAGAGATTATCCCCCGAGCGATAATTGAAAAAGCGCCATCTGCTGAACTCCGCCCGGGCCAGAAGGACCAGGACTCGCTCCCCCCGTACGATATACTTGACGGCATCATTGAACTTTATGTAGAGCAGAGGATGTCAGCGAATGAAATTGTCTCCCGCGGATATGACAGGGATACTGTGGATCATGTGCTGAAGCTAATCAACATGAATGAATACAAGAGGTTCCAGGCTGCACCTGGACTGAAGGTGACTTCAAAGGCTTTCGGTATCGGCAGGAGAATTCCGCTTGTGAAGAGGTATGTGCCGTAAAACAACGGATCGCATTCATATACAGCAAGGGGTTGTAACCCCTTGCTGTATATGAATGTTAAAATAAATTAAAATACTGCTGAACAGCCTCAAAGTTTTTCTGCACATTATCTTTCCCGGCAACTATGTCCATGTGTCCGGGGAGGAGGTATTCGATATCAAGCTCCGATATCCGCATGATGCTCTCCTTGAGCTGTGCAGCGCTGCCGCCGGGAAAATCGAATCTCCCGAAACTGTTATTGAAGATAAGGTCACCGCACACAAGGACTTTCTTCTCTCTCCAGTAAATGCAGCTCGATGCAGGGGAGTGTCCCGGAGTTTTGTACACTTCAAGTTTATGCTCTCCTATATCCAGGAACCCCTCCTCGAGTTCAATTTCAAAATTGATCTCCGGGAACTGCATACCCATCATCTGGTAAAAGAGAGGGCCTGTCTCGTTGAGGAATTTAATCTCCTCTTTATGCATCCCCGCAGGGATTCCGTATTTTGTAAAATTGACACTTCCGTCAAAGTGATCCGGGTGGCTGTGCGTGTTAATCACAAAGCTGATTGTCTCAATATCAACGCCGTCCTGTTCCATCTGTTTAAGAAGAGAATCGGTATAGTTTTTAAGCCCCGGATCAAAGAGCATATTAAAGGGCTCCCCGAAGTAGAAGCTGTTGCAGTTATTTTCGAAAACGCCGTTCCATATATATGCGTATACGTTGTCTA
>DINC01000227.1 GCA_002425885.1 Spirochaetia bacterium UBA5550
CATTTATGCTTTATTAGGCATTTATGTTATCTAAGGCATAATTAATATTTAATGTTTATTTTTTCAAGACATTTTTCCTGACGTGAAGCCGGCCGGTTCAATTTATCATGAATGTCATTTTATGACCTCCGCCATGAAATTAAAAATAAGGAGGACAGTATGAAGAGGTGTTTCGTATTGCTGATCGCTTTTGCTTTTTTAAGTATGGCATCAGTCGTTTTTTCACAGGATGTTGTAAATGAAGAGAAAGCTGCTGTTGCAAATCAAAAAAATGCCGTTATGAAAAATGGTACAAAAACTTTTGAAATGGGGGAGATTGTTGTTAAAGACAGGGCAATTGCCAGCATCGAGGATGCATCAACAACAACAGAGATAACTGGCAAAGATATCAAAGCCAGGGGGGAGAAAAACCTGGGTGATTCTTTACAGATGGTGCCAGGAGTATCAGTCTATTCTCACGGTAAAGGTATAACAAGATTTAAGATGAGAGGATTTGATCAGGACAGGTGCGCGATTCTTATTGATGGAATTCCGGTTCTGGATTACGATTCAAGTTTTGATATATCACAGGTTCCGGTTATGAACGTTTCAAAAATAGTTGTGAACCGCGGTGTATCATCTGCTTTATATGGTGCTAATGGAGCTCTCGGCTCAATGAATATAATATCAAAGAAACCTGAAAAGATGTTCACCAGCGTTAATGCAGAATACGGAGAACACAACAATTATACACTTAATGTGGCAAACGGTTCACCCATAGGTGATGCATATTACTGGATAACAGGTTCAGTTGTAAACTCAGAGGGTTATGAGGTTTCAGGAAAACTTGATAAGGGTGGGAGGAGAAAGTGGTTTGATAAGCTTGTGAGATACGATCTGTATGGGAGAACTTATGATCAGGTGGCGTTGACCTCAAAGGATGCATATATTAATGATACAGGTGTATGGAACCACACAGAATACACAAAATACCAGGTTGGTGGCAAGCTCGGTTACAACTTCACAAATAATATTGAAGCAGGGCTCTCTGCTGATTATCACAAAACTGAACAGAAGTCAAACACATTCAGTTCCAACCTGTTCAGCAGTTATAACGATCAGACAGATACATGGAGCAATCCGGCCAACAATGCGTATGATATGACCGGTAAAGCAAAAGGTGATGCTTTCCAGAACAGGGCTTTCTATTGGCCTGAAAGATATGATTTTACAGTTTCACCTTATTTCAAGGGTGAATTCGGAGATATTACTGTAAAGGCTAATGCCTTTTATTATAAGCAATATACTGACCTGGAGGGTTATGCAACACAGGATCATTCAGTTGCAACGTTCCCGGCAAGTGTTTCAGGTTATCCTGCAGACTTGAATCATAGCATGTGGACTGAAGAATCTTATGGTGCCAATCTCTTCCCTTCATGGAAAATTGCTGACTGGAACAAACTGAATCTTTCATTAATGTACAGGACCGAGGAGCATACTTCTGAAGAGAAAGCAATATCCGCAGCAGAATCGCCGAATATATGGGCAGCTCATGGAGGAGATGCATATAAAACAAAATTTCTCTCAGCTGATTATTATACCTTTGCTGTTGAAGATGAAATGAATTTTTCCAAAAAAATCGAGGTTTCCGTAGGGATATCCTATGATGCTCAGAACTTTACAGAGAACAAGCAGCTTAACAGCTCATTTGTATATGAGGATTCATATATTGCTAAAGATGATTCTGCAATTTGGGGCACAAGGGATTCCTTTAATCCTGCAGCTTCGGTAGTATGGAATACAATTGAGGATTTCCTTAAATTACGGGCTGCAGCCTCATCAAAGACAAAATTCCCGTCCATGAGTGCGTACTCTTCTATATATGGAACCACAGTCAAACCTGATTTAAAAATTGATCCTGAGAGATCGTATAATGCAAATGCGGGATTTGAAGTAACCCCCATGGGAAAACTTTTAGGTATCAGAACCGATTATTTCTACAGCAGGTTTAATGATAAGATAGAGAGTATCTGGGACCAGAATGCAGGGACTAAAGCATATACGAATATTGATGGCATGGTATCACAGGGGATTGAAATAACTTTATCATCAATGATTGAAAAAATAGCGGGAATAGTTGATATAACATCTTCCCTTTCATANNTGATTCCAATGTGAATAAAGGGGATCAGGTTGAGAATACTCCGGAGCATATGGTTACAGCAGATTTCAGGTTTGATTTTATTTCAGGGACTTCACTGAATATTTTCGGGCAGCATACAAGAAACCAGATAATGTATGCCATGAAATCAGTACCCGGTACAGCAGCCGGCACTCCTTATTCAACAGATTATTTTGAAGCAGTGGAACTGCATAATCCTCTTATGCTTAATGTCAAACTATCTCAGAAACTTTTCGGGAACTTTGATGTCTACGCAATGTGCAAAAACGTACTTGATGATTATAATGCAGATCCGTTCAATCCCGGACCCGGCAGGATGTTCTACATGGGGGGCAGTGCAGAGTTTTAATGAGTACAGACAGGCGGCCGGAATGGCCGTCTTTTTCAGACCTCTTTTAGCTCTATTAATCGCAAAATAATGTTATTTTTTGTACTAATCTGTAATAATTAGTACTAAATTTGAAAGTTTTTTGAAAAAAGTTACAAAAAATTACAATTAATAATTGACGATCTATGCTTTTTTTAACAGGAGATATATTGTCAAAACTGGCAGAATAAACTGTCGGATATCTGAGGGCGCAAATATAAAAAAGCCTTCAGGGATGCAGAGGGGATACAGATTTTGAGTCCCGATCTGGATAAATAAAAAACCTTTGCCTGACAAACTACTAAAAAAACGAAGGAGGACAGTGTGAAAAGACAGCTGGTTCTATTAATTGCATTTGTTTTTATTCTCACCACATCAGGTTTGTATTCACAGGAAGCAGTGAATACTGATACCGCCTCAGAAAAAGTTTCAGAGAAAGCAGATCAGAAAAAGAAAGCCCCTACAAAGACTTTTGAAATGGGGGAGATTGTTGTTAAGGACAGGGCGATTGCAAATATTGAGGATGCCTCAACAACTACTGAGATAACATCAGAAGACATTAAGGCAAGAGGGGATAAGACCCTTGACCAGTCTCTACAGACAGTTCCTGGAATGAACGTATATCAAGGACAGAAAGGGCAGATGGGATTTACCCTGAGGGGATTCAGGCAGGACAAGGTAGTTCTTCTTGTTGATGGCCTCCCTTTTGAAGAGATATATGACGGCGGCGGCGGTGATATAGCAAGAATCCCTGTTATGAATGCTTCAAAGATTGTTGTAAACAGGGGTGTTTCATCAGCGCTTTATGGTGCAAGAGGGACTTTCGGTACAATTAATGTTATTACCAAAAAGCCGGAGGAGATGTACACAAAAATCAGTGGTGAGTATGGGCAGTGCAATAACTATCTGCTGAATGTATCTCACGGCGCACCACTGGGTGATTTTTATTACTGGATTACAGGAACAGTAATGAATTCAGATGGTTATACGGTATCGAAAAAGCTTGATGCTGATAAAAGGAAAGAATGGTTTAACAAACTCATTAATAGTGAAGTATACGGGGCAACTCATACTTATGATAATATTTATGCGGCAAACTCATCTTTGAGAAATTATATAGATGGTGGCGATTCTTGGGATCATACAGAGTACCGCAAATATTATGTTTCAGGTAAAGCAGGATATAATATAACTGATAATCTTGAAGCAGGAATTTCCGCAAGCTATTATCAGAATAAGCAACTTTTCCTGGGTTTCTATCCCAATGCTGTTAATTCATACAAAGAGTCAACGGGATCATGGAACAACGATCCTTCAACTACTTCAATTTTCCAGCAGAGAGACTGGGAGTGGGAGGATGATTACAGGTATGATGTATCTCCTTATATTAATTATGAATCTGGTGATTTATCNNTATCTGTAAGAGCAAATGTTTTCTATGTCAGCCAGATGAACAATCTTATATACTGGAATGATGCAACTCTAACACAGTCAACTACACCTTCATGGGATCCATCGAAACATTATGAGACAAGTTATGGATTTTACTGTTATCCTACATATAAAATTGCTTCATGGAATAAGGTTTCAGCTGTTGTACATTATAGAATTGAAGATTTTGAGAAGAAGGAACAGTCCAAAACAGATCTCAGCAGTCCATATTCTACTACAAAAGAAATGTCCGCTTCTTATGTTACTGTAGGTATAGAAGATGAGATGAAAATAAAAACTACAGCCGGGGATCTTGGAATTACGATTGGTGTGTCGTATGATGCGCAAAACATGGAGGATCATAAAAAAAGTGCATCAATAGGCGGACCGCTTAATGATGCATTGCTCCCGGATGATTCATCAACAATCTGGGGAACTAATGATTCTTTTAATCCCGTTGCCGGTGTTATCTACGAACCACTTAAAGATTTTCTTGTTATTAGAGGATCTGCAGGTATGAAAGTGGAATTTCCGAACCTTCATCAGATGGCTGATAATGATAAAGTAGGTATTACAGAAGAAATTAAACCTGAGAAATCTTACAATGGGAATATTGGGGCTGAACTTTTTTTCTTTGATAAAATACTCAGTCTGAGAAACGATTATTTTTATACAAGATTTGTGGATAAAATTGAAAGAGTCTATGATGATGCGACAACTCTTGATTATAATACTAACATTGATGGACGGACAATGCAGGGTATTGAGAGTACAATTGCTGTTAATGTTAAAAATTTATTTAATATAACAGACATGACTTTTTCACAGTCATATGTTTATACTTATGCTCGCGATGATGATGATTCCTATGTTACAAGAGGAGACGAAGTCCAGGAATGCCCTGAGCACCAGTTTATTACACAGATACTCTTTGATTTCATTACAGGAACAAGCCTCAATATCTGGGGTAATTATAAAATGAATGAGAAAATATATGTAATGAAATATGATCTGGATGGTGCGGGCGCATATACAACAGATTGTTATAAAACAGTTGAACTTCATGATCCTCTGATGTTTAACGTAAAACTCTCCCAGAAGATCATGGAAAAATTTGAAGTTTATGTTTTATGTAAAAACATCTTTGATGACTACAACGCTGATCCGTTCAATCCCGGCCCGGGAAGAATGTTCTATATCGGCGGCAGTGCGGAATTTTAACAGGCAATACGCGGGCGGTTTATACCGCCCGCTGATTTTTTCATCATGAGGATAATATGAATAAAAAATATATAGTAATTATAGCCGCTGCAATTATTGCAATTATCAGTTTCGGCTATGCCTGTTCCTCCTACAAAAATTATTATAAAATAATGGCAGTTACAGGCGCTACGCCTTTAGCTGTGAAGCAGGACCTCACAAAAGATGTATCTCTTGAAGTGTCAGGGAACACAAAGCGCGTTTATAAATTCGATGAAGAGTCGCTCAATGCTTTTGCATCAGTTTATCTCCGTACAATGGAGGTAGCTCCTGATGGAACGTTTGAAGGTACATACAGGTATACAGGTGTCCCTGTAATCAATATACTTGAAGGTATAGCACCTGAAAAACCGGAAGATGCGGCTTTTGACAGGCCCCTCGATATGGTTGTTACGTTCATTTCATCGTCAGGAAAGCAGTCGCATTTCAGTTACGGTGAGCTCACAATGACTGATGACACACGCCCTGTAATTCTTGCATACAGCAGAAAGGAACTTGCTGCATCAAAAGCAACTCCTGAAAAACCGTACACTCTCAACAAACATAAAGATGATGTTACAGGTCTCCGCCTGGTATGCCCCGGCGATAAGGATACATCGCGCTACCTTGATGATGTGAAGAGAATTGTACTTAGAGATGTAGATGTGGATAACAGCGTACTTCCTGAGATGCTTGCAGGATTCAAATGCTATGCTCACTCAGTTAAAACTATTAACAAAAAACAGATTTTACCTTTGGAACTTCAGGGGACCGATCCCGTATCAGTTGAAAACTGGCTGCGCACAGGGCATGGCCAGGGTTATAAGGGGATCTCTTCAGCTAAGGGCTTCAACCTCCGGTCTGTTCTCAGAAAAAACTTCCCCGGTGCGGGTGAGAATAATTACTTCCTCTTTGTTGCATGTGACGGATACAGATCTCTCTTCTCAGGGAAAGAGATATTCAGCACAGATGCAGGTAAAGAAATGATGATTATGAAAGAATTTGATGGTACAGACGCAAGAGGCGGTACAAGCGTTGCTCCTGTTCGTGACTACTATGTGGACAGAGAGATATGGGGTCTATCTCATATTGTTATGATAGATTCAGTTAATGATATAAAATAATTGGAATGTGGTATTCTGACATGAAAGAGTTGGTGTACTTGATATATGCGGCAGTGACTTTGTATGCTGTCGCTGTTTTTTTTATGATTATAAAAAAGAACAGGGGAGCTTTTTTTTCAATTGCAGCGGGGTTTATTGTATACTCAGCCTTTATTGCTTTAAGAGGGGGGCTTTCCGGTTTCTTTACAACATACGGTATATTCGAGGGTGTTTTCTTTATGCCCTGGGTAATGGGTTTTATTGTTCTTTTTCTTTCTGCTTATTCGAAAGATAAAGAAGATACTTTAACAGCAGTAATACCGCTGTTCTGTTTTTCTCTTTTTGCCGCGTTATATCCGAAAGGGATAATCCCTCCGACACCGAATAAACTGACAGTATGGGCTGATCTTTTTTTTATAACGGAACCTTTCGGTCATGCCTGCTTTTATCTCGGTGGATGGTATGCAGCACTTTCAATTGTGAAGAAGAGGAAAACCGCAGACTACCATTCACTTCTTGTCTGGGGATTTGTATTCTTCAGTATATCTCAGGTTACAGGAGCTGTATGGGCTTTCCTGGGGTGGGGTTCTCCATTCAGGTGGGGAGCGAGGCATTTGCAGTCAGCTGTGATCTGGTGCTATTACGCAGCATATCTTCATATCCGCTTTCTTAAGGGGTGGACCGATCTCAGAAAAATGTTATATGCTGCTTCAGGCGCTGCTGTTGTTGCTCTCTGCACATTCGGGTCTCATCTCAAGGAGATGGGCTTTCCGAGGATTGGGGGTTGATTATGAAAAGAATTATTCAGTTCGCAGGTGATCTCAGGTTCGCCTTCTGGCTTATTCTCTCAGCAGGTGGCATAATGTGGATAGGCTCCATATATGCCGCAATGGAGTACAATCTTATCTATTCGATTAATGGTGAACCTCTTATTAAATGGTTTTCTACAAAGGGTATGGAAAACATATCTGTCACATGGTGGATACCTGTAATGTTTGTTATATTTATCCTGCTGGGGATAAATACATTCGCATGTACTGTTAACAGGGTCATGATACTCCTTCCGAGAAGAAAGATTATAGGGCTGAAAAGATTTCTGGTTTTAATCTCCCCTTCAATGATTCATATACTTTTTATGTTAATGCTTGCCGGGCATTTCCTCAGTTTCACAGCAGTGAGCCAGCAGAAGATTCCTGTAGCAGAAGGTGGAAAATTTGAAATTAACGGCATGATTAATATCTCGGTTAATTCTCTTGGTTATGATTATTTTCCTGACTCTTCACTTTTAAGGCAGAGAATTAAACAGGCTCGTGTTGAAATTTCCGCTGAGAATAATGGAAGTGTTACTTCGCATAAAGTCGCTTTTATGGAACCGCTACTGATTAATGGTAACATAATTATTCTCGATATGGAAAAAAAGAAACAGGATAGAATAGTTATTCCAGATCCGGCAGATGATAACTGTAATAAAGAACAGAAGTTTCACTATTCACAAAAGAGCGCAGATGTGAAACCACAGCTTTTCTTTCTTGTAATAAAAGATCCCGGTCTCTTTATACTGCTCCCCGGATTCTTCATAGTTATAGCTATAATGGGGTGGTATTTCTATCAGACAAATATTTCTAAGAATAATAAAGATTTTGTGGAATGTGAAAATGAAGCAGTCAACAGCTAAATCAATATCAATGATTACCGCAGTTTCTATAATACTTTTATTTGCTGCTCTGTTTTGTATAAAAGATGGAGCTTATGCTCAGGCTGTGGAGAAATCTGAAATGCAGAAAACTGAGCAGACTGTGCCTAAAGATCTAACTGGTGATGCGGCGAAGGTGAATAATCAGGGGGGAGCAGATGGAGAGGGGAAAGATATTTTCCTCTTTGACTGGTTTAAACGCGGAGGCCTTTTCATGTGGCCGATTCTCCTTGCCGCTGCTCTGGCAATGGGCCTTATTATCGAACGGTTTTTATTCTATAAAAAAGCGAAATTAAAACCTGCGGAATTTCTTGAAGTTGTCAATCAGAAGCTTGATAGCGGGACCATTGATGATATTATTGCTCTCTGCAGAGAAAAAAATCTGGTTATTTCCCGTGTGCTCCTGAAAGGGCTGAACCTCCGGAAGCTGGGCCTTGATCATGTGGAGAAGGGGATAAGCGCTGCGGGATCAATTGAAGTTGCATCCCTTGAGAAAGGATTAAGTGTTCTTTCCGCAATAGGAAATATCGCTCCTCTCATAGGATTTCTCGGAACTGTTTCCGGTATGATTTCAGCTTTTCAGAGTATTGCTGCCGCAGACCAGGTGAGCGCGCGACTTGTTGCGGGGGGTATTTACGAGGCCCTCATTACAACAGAGGCAGGCCTTATTGTGGCAATACCTGTACTTGCTTTCTATAATTTTTTTGTTCACCGGATAGAGACCTTTGTTGCGGATATTGAACGCATGTCATCCGAGATTGCTGAAAAGATGTTAGGTGAAAATGGCTAAGGTTAAGAGGAATATAAAAGGCACTTCGGAGATTACGCTTTCGTCGATGTCTGACATTGCGTTTCTCCTTATTATCTTTTTTCTTGTAACTTCAATTTTTCTTATGAAGGACGGGCTCCATGTATCTATGCCTGATAAAAATAAACCGCCGGTTTTTATATCTGCTGATAAAATTCTGACGATTGAATACAGAAAAGACGGTCTTCTTTATCTTAAGGACAAAAAAGCAGAGATGGCAGAAATTAAAGAAGAGCTTTCAAAATGGAATATTGGTAATGCAGGGGAAGTGGTGCTCCTTAAAATTTCAGGTGAGCTCCCATACGAAAAAGCTGTGACTCTTATTGATACAGTAAAAGCTTCTGGTGAAACAAAATTTTCTGTGAGGATGATTTAAGCCTTTATGATTAATCGCAGGCATACATTAAGAGGAATTCTTCCGCTAACCTCAATGGCTGACATCGCTTTTATTCTCCTGATCTTTTTTATACTGACCAGCACCATTGATATGGACAGAAGTATACCGGTAAATCTCCCGGAAACAGAAACATCATCCGGCGGTTCATACAAGTTTTTTCACGTATGGATCAACAGCGGCGGAGATATTTATCTGCGCGGTGAGAAGAAGACGGAAGATGATCTGATGGAGCTGGCAAGGTACAAAGCCATAGATAATCCTGATGTAAAGGGACTCATAGGTGCTGAAAAAGGGATCTCTTTCAGTAAAGTCAACAGGGTAATGGAACTTCTGAGAGATTCAGGAGTATATAATATTGTACTTTTAACGAAAAAACAGAATGAATAGAATATCAGTATTTCCATCAGAACGGGTTAAAGTTTATTTCAGGCATCACCCTGACATTGGGTGGGCTCTGTTGTCTTTTTTGTTTTTATTATCAATGCTTTTTATAGTTCACTGGAGTGAATCTTCAGATATTGATGAATTTAATGTTGAAGAAACAATGGAGATGGTGGAACTGATGCTGTCAGAGCCGAAACAGATTGCTGAGATAGTTGAAAGTTCAGACACTTCAGAGTCAAAGATCGAGGAACTCACTGAAGATAAACCTTTAATTTTCGGTTCAGACAGTCCGGATTTTAATGAACTGGATAATCAATCAACTCCTCCGAGGCCTCTTTTCTCAAGGACTCCGCCATATCCTGATTCCATGAGAAAAGCAGGTATTGAAGGTGTTGTGGCGATTGAACTTGGAATAAATGAGAATGGCGATGTGGTTTACGGGAAAATTGCCAGGTCTCTTGGCAAAGATTTTGATATAGCAGTAATTGAATGGGCAAAAAGAATCAGGTTCTACCCCGCAAAAAATTGCGACAGAGAACCGATGAAATGCCGCATACTCCTCCCTGTGCGTTTTAAACTTGAGGGGTGAGAATTTCCCGGCTCCCCCTTTAATCTTCAAAAATTCCTCATATACCTCCACAATTTTTTTTATTTGATTAAATTCTATTCAGATATGATAATTGCAGGATAAGTTATTTCTGTGCCGGAGGTTCTGATGAAGCTTAACAACGAAGCAAAAGTCGGGCTTATGATTACACTCAGTTTCACGATTTTCATCGGGCTTGTGGCTCTCCTTGCCAAGATAAATGTGTCAAGCTCCGGGTATCATTTAAACATATATTTCGGTTTTCTGAATGATCTTAAAGTAGGAGCTCCTGTAAGTATAGCAGGTGGCATACAGATAGGGCAGGTTGTTGAAATTAAACAGTCTGATGAGAAGACAGTTGTTGTTGTCTGGATCGATAATAAGTTCAGGCTTATAAAAGATACAAGCTTCGCGATTTTCACCAAGGGGATAATAGGCTCAAAATATATCAATGTTTTTGTTCCTCCATCTCAGAATGTGGAGGACTTTTTCAATGACGGTGACACTGTGTATGGAGTTGACCCGCCGAGTTTTGACCAGATGATGCTGATATTTCAGACTTTTATGCATGGTGAAAACGGCGGTGAACTCCTTGCCAGAATTTTTCAGAACTCGGAACAGTTTGTTGAGAACCTCAATAAAATAACAAAAGAGAACAGGGGAGACCTCCGTCAGTCGGTTGTATCCGCGAAATCCTCGATCATGCTGTTTTCGCAGCAGATGAAAATTTTTATGGAGGAGCTGAACAGGTTCACCAGGAACATGTCCTCCCTCTCTGAGAAAAACCGGGAGGAGATCAACATCACTATAAGAAACATGTCCGAGATATCAAGCAACCTGAACAAGATAATCCAGAGGCTTGAAGACGGGCGCGGAAGCCTCGGGAAACTTATGACTGATGAAGAGATTTACTACAATATAAAAGATGCCTCACAGTCTGCAAAGGAACTCTTCAGCCAGCTGAAACAGGACCCGTCAAAATTATTCTTTAAACCGAAGCAGTAGGTTATGGCAAAGAAAACAGATTATTATGTATGTTCCGCATGCGGTACAGATTTCTCCAAGTGGAATGGAAGGTGTTCAATATGCGGCGAGTGGAACACTATTATTGAAAAACCGCAGGAAGTAAAGGCGAAGAAAAGCGGTGTTCCGTCAGCAGTACCTTTAAGTTCAATCGGTAAAGAGAACCTTGAAAGGATAAGCACCGGAAACAGCGAGTTTGACCTTGTGTGCGGAGGGGGGATTGTGCCCGGCTCTGTTATACTCCTTGGCGGGGAGCCCGGTATCGGGAAGTCAACTCTGGCGCTTCAGATTTCGCAAAAACTGCGGTCTCTTTATATTTCCGGAGAGGAGTCCCCTGCGCAGATACGGCAGAGGGGGGACAGGATTTCCATAGATCCATCGAAGGTAAATATTTCTGTCAACAACGAGGTTGATGATATAATCTCACTTGTGCATAAAATAAAACCTGGGTGCCTCATTGTTGATTCGATTCAGACAGTTTATAATGTGGAACTCCCCGGAATAGTGGGGTCAGTGAGCCAGGTTAGGGAGTCTGCTTCAAGGCTTGTTGATCTTGCGAAACGGAACGATATCCCGGTTATACTGATAGGTCATATTACTAAAGAGGGGAGCATAGCGGGACCGAAGCTCCTCGAACATATTGTGGACACTGTTTTATACTTTGAAGGGGATTTCTCCCGTGAATTCCGTGTGCTCCGTGCATTCAAGAACAGGTACGGCTCAGTGAATGAACTGGGCCTCTTCCGCATGACAGAGAAGGGCCTTGAAGAGGTGAAGGATAAGAACAGGATTTTTCTGAATCCCTTCAGATCCCCCTCTCCGGGAAACGCTGTTTCCGCCGCTTTTGAAGGGAGCAGGACAATCCTCTTTGAAGTGCAGGCCCTTGTAACTTTTTCAAGCTTTTCAAATCCCAGAAGACTATCCGACGGTTTTGACATAAACAGGCTCCTGATAATATGCGCTGTGCTTGAAAAACACGCGGGGCTTAAACTTGGCAATTTTGATGTGTTTATTAATGTTTCAGGGGGTTTTAATATAAGCGAAACCTCCGGAGACCTTGCTGTGGCAATTGCAATAGCCTCAAGTCTTAAGGAGAAATCTGTTGAGGAGGGGAGCGGTTTTATCGGTGAGGTTTCACTTGCAGGGGAGCTGCGCCCTGTTTCTCAGATTGAGAAGAGGGTGCAGGAGTTCAGGTTCTCCGGGTTTAAAAGGATTTATGTCTCAGAGGGGGATGTTGAGAAAGCCAGGGGCGCCGGATTCGACGGGGAGATTATCGGCTCAAGAACAGTTAGCCAGGTATTGGGGCTTGTTTTTTGAGAGAAAAAGTCTTGCTAAATGTGGATATATTAATAAAAATGTAAATTTATCTGCCGATAAGGTAGAGTAGAAGGTATAAGTATCATGAGTTTGTCCTTAAAATGCTAAGCTTATGAAAGAGCTGCGTCATGAAACTATACTGTCATACCCGCGCAGGCGGGTATCCATTTCTTTTTTATACATATTATCAGATGTGATGATAAACAATTGAAAATAAAGCCCTTTAAACCAGGTGTATTTCTTTAATGTGCCCGTGGTAGACATGCTGCAGTTGAAATGTACTTATGATTTTTGTGAACTCTTGCCAGAGCCACCTACTTCTTTTTCTTCAGACTATCAATCTCTTCAGGAGTAAGCCCTGTGACCCTGGATATGGTTTCAACAGGAATTTTTTCTTTCAACATACCGGCAGCGGTTTCAAGTTTACCCTTTTTTATTCCCTCCTTAACTCCTTCTTTTATTCCTTCTCTTATACCTGCCTTTATCCCCTCTTTTTTCCCTTCTTTGATGCCTTTTTTAAGTCCTTCTTTAATACCTTCGTCAAGCCCCTCTTCCCTTCCTAACCTAAGTCCTTCAATACGCCCTTCTGCTACACCTTTGTCATATCCCCTCTTTCTCAATTCACTTCCCAGTCTCACGGTTTCCTCCTTCTCTTCAAGTTTTTCAAGTATTTTCTCTCTGTCTCCCAGCCTGATTTCAAGAAAAAAATCTATGGCATCCATATTTTTCTCAAAGGTATTAACATCGTTTTCAGTATCATTATAGCATTTAATTAATTCAACGGCAAGCGCGATTTTATTCTGAATTTCATGTTTCATAGCGGCTCTGAGTACAGCTATAAACCTGTTTTTGGTTTCGATATACTTCGCAGCTTCATGATCTTTCACCCGGATAAGTCTGTATTTAAAATGAAGATACACATCATCCAGACAGTGTACCCTGATTTCATGTTCCGGTTGTTTAGTCCAATTCTCCGATCTATCCGTAAATAATGCCACCGGTAGTATCTCAACATCAGAGAACTTCCGCGCCAGATCAATTACATAATGCGCAAAGCGGTATATATCAAATTTTGATTTATCCGACCAGTGCTCAATCAGCACAAGTATTACACGTTTAGAATCCCCGAAGGTGTATGTAACAGCAATATCATTTTTCATACTCCGGTCAAAATGCGAGTGTTTCTTTATCTCCTGAATATTAAAATCGATCTTAACCGGCCTGCCGTATCTCTCGAATATCTCCGGTTTTATAAATTCAAGAGCATCAGCGGGGTAATCCATTACAAGGTTCTTTATAATCTGATCAGCTGTGAGTTTAGGCACATGTCTCCTCCTTTGTAAAACATCTTTGCCATTAATACGAAATCAAGGGATGTGCTTTAAAATTTTTTTGTCATTCCGGTTTCACCCCAAGGGTACTTTTTCGCTGCGCTCAGGGCGTGCACACTTCAGTTCGTGCAAATACCGGAATCTCATAGACTAATATTATGAGATACCGGCAT
>DINC01000226.1:0-6034 GCA_002425885.1 Spirochaetia bacterium UBA5550
TTACTATAACGACTTCTTTCATTAGTAATCCTCCATCTTTAACATATATTTCTCACTCATTGTAATTTATTTGCGTAAATTCTGCAAGCATATTTAGATTTTGGCACACGATTATAACCCGTGCACATTCCTCCCGGAGAGCACCGGAATATTTTTAAGTGCTGCCGGGATGTGGATATGTTCTTCAAATGTTCAGCGATTCTGCTCAGAGAAAAAACTTTTAACATCATCAGAAAAAAGAAGAAATGATGATAAAGCAAAAAGTATAATTGAAATTATTTTCCCCGACATCAGAGAGAGAGGAATATCCCCTCCCGAATTAAATGAATAATAGAGTTCAAACCCGATCATGAATGCCATGATTATATTGTATATTATCACAAATAACCTGGTCCAGGTTTTTAAAGAAAAGATTGCAAAACAGACAAGCATACCCATTGTAAGATGAAAAATTGAAACAGTCCCTGAAATAAAAAGGTTATACCCGATAAAAAAACACCAGGCGGCAAATACAGTAAGCATTGCTCTTTTTACACCGGATGGAAATTCCTTAAATTTCGGTCTTACCTGTCTCAAATTATTTCTCCTGATTTTATATTTTTCAGTGCAGATATCTCTGTTTTATAAAAACCGCAAAACCTTCGGCATGCTCCCTGTCAATATTAAACCTTATCCTGCTGGTGATTAACCCGTTAAGTTCATCAATACCTGTTACAGCAATACCTTCAAAATCCTTCATGGAGGATTTCGATTCATTCGGAAGCACCAGTACCGGCTTCGGCATTATCTCAAGATTATTAAATCCTTTGCGTATAATAATGTTTATGAGATGGCAGACACGCCATAAGCTTGAAGTCACAGACTCCAGTGACTGATCGTCTGAATAAAGCGCGCCATTTGCAACATTCAGTTCACCGGCATAAGGATTCTTTGCGACAACAAACATCCCTTTATCAGAAACAACAAGATGCTCAACATGGAACAATTCGAAACTGAAATCATTAATTACAAAATAATTATCATCAAGCTTACTCAGTTCATTTATAACAAGTTTTTCGTTTCGGAGCAGCCGTTCATATTCAGCTTTTTTGAAAACTCTTTTCCACCCCAGGGGATTGAGCTTCAGTGAAACAATTATGCTGACGAATAAAACAACTCCCACAACAGCAAGATTTCTATATAACTCCCCCATCCAGTCATTAGAACCGACTATCAGCATGCCTAACAGGGTCAGAGTAATAATTGTAATAAATCCGCCATGCTTTATCATATTCTTAACGGCTTTTTCTTCAGGGTGCCCTTCAACATATGCCATTGTTTACCTGCCTAATATATTCAGCAAAAAAAATGATTCTACTCTTTCATTATTTCNNGAAGTTCCAAATTAACCGGCTTAAAAATTTTCAAGGTTCTCTGTTCTCCGCAGAACAGAGAACCTGAAAATTCAGGAAGATTTATGAGTATAATTAACCTTTACTTTCTTTCATGTGTTCTTCAACAATCTTTGCTATAACTTCAGGTGAATCAAGAGGGAATACTGCTTCTTCTGCTACATAAGCATTTTTCCACTCTTTACCTATATATTGAAGAGTAACAAGTACTATTGCCACAGCAAGTCCCCATGCAGCACCACGTGTAGCAACAACTGCTCCCGCAACACCAGCGATACCGAGGTCATTAAAGCCCCTTGATTTAAGGACACCAACACGCACACTTACATAACCCTGAACAAGCATTGTTGATGCAAGGCCAAGTCCGAGTATCGGTTTAACAGTGGCAACTATAGGAGCAAGAAAATATCCTGTCCATGTTCCCCATCTGAAAGAACCTGCACCACCATTGATAGACTCCATTGCTTTAGGGCCGTTTTTGTAACGGTCACAAACAACAACCTGCATTGCTGCCCATAGAGGACCGCACATGGAGATATCAGGACCGAAAACGCTCATGAATATGTTTCTTCCACCGAATATGATGTGAGATCTGTTCGGGTTGTAGTTAACATTTTCATCAGGTCTGTATTTCTGTGCGTCATCAAGAAGAGCCTGACTTTGAATAACGTCACCGAATACTACGATGTATGTACTGAGCACAACAGGGAGTGACGCAAGGAACATGGTTGCACTTGGCATAGGTATTGCACCAAGCATTGTAAAATCTCTGAAAAGTGTTGTAAAATCAGGCTGTGAAAAAAATGTTATACCTGCATAAGTCGGCCATTTGATCTCACCCACCAGAGGACCTACAAATATACCGAGAGCCAGTGCCGGCATCATTCCGAGGTTTCCGAGATAGTATGCCCATTTATGCTTCTTCTTCATTGCTTTAAAGCTCTGTGAAAAAAGAAGGAAAAATGCAAAACCTATACATATAGTCAGTGTAATAGGAATTGTATCAAAACTTCTTGAAGCTGCTTTTGCGGGGTCCGGCTTAAATATCATTATAATAGCACCGAAACCTGCCCCCATAAGAACAGCTGACTGAACAGCATTAGGAATAAGCAGAATAAATCTCTTTGCCATACCAGTAACACCGAGAAGCACACAGAAGATACCGAATTCAAGCTGGAACGCGATAAGTGCCTGCATACGCTCTGCACCCGCAGCAAATCCCTGACAGTAAAGAACGATCAGCGGAATAGCCGGAGTAATCCATCCCGGAACAACCGGATCACCAAAGGTTACATGCATGAGATACATAGTACCGTTAAGTATTACTATGGCCAATGCAACCTCAAACGGCATGCCAAGATTCTCTGTAAGAATAGGAATGATTGATAAACAGACTGCGCACATAAGCAGACCCTGAATATAATCCGCCCACTCAAACCTGTAGTGAATAAACGGAAGCCTTAGTGTTAATGGCCCCAGTGGAATACCCGGCTGTAGTCCGCCATACTCCCTTTCTCTTCTAATACCCATATTGGACTCCTTTTTATTAGTTTAAATATAATAAAGTCGCAAAATTAATCAGATCGCCTTTTTATAGATTTCAAAAAACTGCTTTGAAAGCTCCTCTTTGAAATCGGGATGCGCGATCTTTATAAGGGCTTTACCCCTCTCTACTACTGATTTACCCCTGAGGTCAGCAATGCCGTACTCAGTTACTATGAAGTGAGTATCAGTTCTCGGAGTCGTAACTGATGCACCTTCATCAATGTGAGGAACAATTCTTGAAAGCTTCCCGCCCGATGCTGTTGAACTGAAAGCCAATATTGATTTACCACCCTTTGACCATGAAGCTCCGCGCACGAAGTCAAGCTGCCCGCCTGTTCCGCTGTATTGCTTGTAACCGATAGTATCTGAAACAACCTGTCCTGTAAAATCCACCTGCAATGCAGAGTTTACAGAGATCATGTTGTCATTCCTTGCAACAACTGCCGGATTGTTTACGTAATCAACTGGGTACATTTCGATAAGCGGATTGTTATTCGCAAACTTGTAAAGGCGCTCGCTCCCCATGAGGAATGTAACAACCATTTTACCGGGATGAAAGTTTTTCCTTGCGCAGGTAACAACTCCCCTTTCCACAAGTTCAACAACGCCGTCAGAGAACATCTCGCTGTGTATGCCGAGATCTTTTTTATCTGTTAAGAAATGAAGTATCGCGTCAGGCACTGCGCCTATACCGAGCTGCAGACAATCTCCATCCTTTATAAGTTCAGCAATATTTTTGCCGATCTTCTCATCTGTTTCACTGAGCTGCGGCGGATTTAAGATAGCAGGAGAAGAATTTGTCTCCACAATATAATCTATCTCTGAAACATGTATAAATGAATTACCGTAAGTCCTCGGCATATTCGGAGTGACTTCTGCGATGATCATCTTAGCACTTTCTGCTGCGGGTTTTGTATAGTCTACAGATACGCCGTAAGAGCAGTACCCGTGCTCATCAGGTTCAGAAAGCATCATAAGTACAACATCCACAGGGAGGATCTTCTCTGTGAAAAGTGACGGTATCCTGCTGAAGTGGCATGGTGTAAAAAGGGCACGCCCTTCATGAATAGCTTTTCTCGTAGGTCCCCCTGCGAACAGTGCGTTATGGGTAAAATTTTCTGAATACTCAGGATTGCAGTACTCACCTTTACCCATGGCAACCATGTGAACTATCTCAACATTCTTATACTGCGAAGCATTTCTGACAAGCGCGTCTACAAGCACCTTGGGCTCTCCTGCCGCGTGTCCGAAAATAACCCTGTCACCCGATTTTATATGCTTCACCGCATCATCAGCTGATACCTTTCTGCTTTTATAAATTTCCTTCCACTGCATATAAAACCTCCTGCTTATTTTAAAACTTTATGTTTCCTCTTAATCTCTTCTATCACTGCGTCAGTACCTTTGGCGTCTGTGATGATTATTAACTGCTTTCCTTTAATCTCCCCAAGTTCCGCACAGGCGTTGCCGCATCCCATTACAGCCAATACCATTTCAGTTGAATCATGATCCAGCGGAACAAATTCCGCTATTCCCTCAAGTTCCCCTTTTATTCTTTCGACTGCTGCAACCCTGTCAAAAGCAGGGTTACAGCCGCCGCAGAATTTAATCCCGATCTTCAGCTATTACTCCTTGATGCCGCAAAGTTTTTTAGCTGTTTTCATTTTTTCAGCCATGTTAACCTGGCGTGCAATCATGATCCTCTGTGCCTGTGGAGAACCTGCTCCATGCATAGATTCTGTAAGATAACCTACTGCTGCTGTTCCAAGAGTGATATTCTCAATGAGTCTTAAAATCTTCATCCTGTTCTCTGTTGAAACGTCAGCTCTACCCTGAAAATACTTCTTAACATAATGTCCGATTTCCGGTGAATTAAGATCATCTTCTGAAGGCATGGTTACCATGAGTCCGCCGGCTATATCCTGCGCGAGTCTTGCAATTTCATAAGGGAACCTTGTTACGTTCTGCTTGCATACGTTTGCAAGGAGTACGTTTACAAGATATGTACCTGAAGGCTGTTTGCTCCCCTCTTCAGCACATGCGAGAGATCCGCAGAATAGCGTTTCATTCAGGTGGTTCATTTCAATAATTTTGTCTTTAACGTGTGAAGCTTTGTTGGCTCCGTTGTAGTCCGCAGCAACCTGTGTTGCGCCGATGAGCACATCACCTACACCGACTTTACATGCGTAACTCTGCCTGTGATATGATGCGAAGTTTTCAACAAGCTCACCTGCAAAATCATACTCTTTGTACATGAAAACTCTTTCCCATGGAACAAAAACTTTTTCAAAGACAACAAGAGCTTCATGTCCGCCGAAAAGCTGATTTCCCCTGTCCAGCATACCTTTTTCCAATTTACGGGTATCACAGGACTGTCTTCCATAAATGTATGTTATCCCCTTTGCGTCTGATGGAAGAGCAAAAGATATTGCGTAATCTTTATCTTCTTCTCTCATTGATATTGTTGGCATTACTATAATCTCATGCGAGTTTACAGCACCAGTCTGGTGAGCTTTTGCGCCTGTTACAACTATACCGTCAGCTCTCTCCTCAACAACATGGAGGAACATATCAGGATCTTTCTGCTGGCTTGGAGCAAGGGCCCTGTCACCTTTCGGGTCTGTCATGGCTCCGTCGCACACAAGATCTTCTGCCTGAACAAATTCAAGATATTTCAGGAATCTCTTGTTATACTCTGTGCCGTACTTTTTGTCGATGTTGAATGTAGTGATTGAAAGAGCATTCATCGCGTCCATTCCAACGCAGCGCTGAAAGCAACATCCTGTCTGTGCACCGAGAAGTCTTTCCATTTTAGTCTTCTTTACAAGATCACTTGTGCTCTGATGGATGTGTGTGAATCTGTTTATCTTTTTACCTGTTATATGTGAAGTTGCTGTCATTAAATCTTCATACTCAGGCATAGCAGCCATTTCATAGGTCATTTTAACAGCATTCATTGACGGCCTTATAATAGGGTCATCCACAACATTAGCAACTTTCTTGCCGAACAGATAAACATTCAGATTCAGCTTTCTTAAACTGTCTTCATATTCCTTACCGGTTTTCATTAATAACGCCTCCCAAAAATATATTTTATT
>DINC01000226.1:6114-6254 GCA_002425885.1 Spirochaetia bacterium UBA5550
TATTGCATGATCCGTGCCATAAAATCATCCATATGAACCTTTTAGCCGAAAACCTGCCGGACGGCTTTATTTTCAGTTAAATAATATATAAAAAATCGAAGATTGTTGTATTTTTTTAAAAAAAAGTAGGTAAAACAATA
>DINC01000162.1 GCA_002425885.1 Spirochaetia bacterium UBA5550
TCCCAACAGCAGGCCATAGAAAAAACCGAAGGCCCGCTTCTAATAATCGCCGGGCCAGGTGCGGGTAAAACACGCACCCTCGTGGAACGCATAATCCACATGATCGTAGAAAAACAGATCCCCGCAGAAAACATAATGGTCTCCACCTTCACCGAGAAGGCCGCAAAAGAATTAATTACCCGTGTCTCAAACCGGGCCCTTGAAATGAACATAAAGATCAATCTCTCAGAGATGTACATCGGTACCCTCCATTCAATATTCCTTCGCATCCTTGAAGAACACCGTGAATATACCAGGCTCAGCCGCAATTACCGTATGCTCGACAGGTTTGACCAGCAGTACTTTATATATAACTCAATGCGTGACTTTGATGCTGTTGAGAACTCTTCTCTGATTAGGGGAGATCACCAGACATCATCATGGGATAAAGCCCAGGCACTTGCAAAATATATCTCCAAGATAAGTGAAGAGTCACTCGATCCAGTAGATCTGAAAAACTCTTCTTATCCCGAAATTCAGGCCCTGGGACAGCTATTTGAAATATATCGCGAAAAACTGAAAGAGGAGAACGCCCTCGATTTCTCAGAAATTCAAAGTGAAGTATATGAACTCCTGAATTCATACCCTGATCTGCTTAAAGGGATCAGAGACAAGATCAAATATATAATGGTGGATGAGTACCAGGACACAAACACCATACAGGAGAAGATCCTCTTTAAACTCCTCGACCCGGAAACAAAAAATATATGCGTAGTTGGTGATGATGACCAGGGCCTTTACAGGTTCAGGGGGGCCACAATAAGGAATATTCTTGAATTCCAGACAAATTTTAATTCTGGAGAATGCTCTCTCATAAAACTTGAAACTAACTACAGATCACATCCCGGAATAATTGATTTTTACAGCAGATGGATGGATTCAATCAACTGGACCTCCGGTGGAAAAACATTCCGTTACGATAAAAAAATAAAGGCTGTTGATAAAAAATTCCATGANNGCAGTAATAAAAGTGTCATCCGAAGGTGACTTTGAAGACTGGTATTCAGAAATTTACGAATTTATCAGAAGTCTTGAAGAAAAACAGATCCTGGAAGACTATAATCAGGTGGCCTTTCTATTTAAATCCGTAAAAGGTGAAAATGTTACAGGACTTGCCAATTATCTTGAAGAGAGAGGGATCAATGTATTCTCACCACGTTCAGCCCTCTTCTTTGAAAGGGAGGAGATTCTCCTTGCTATAGGTGCAATAGCGATGATCTTCCCTAACCTCTTTGAAGATCTTAAATGGAACTCCACCGCAGAACTGAAAATATGGGATTACTACAGGCACTGCCGTGAGAGATTCGCTGAGGAGATAAGAAAAGATAAAGCCTTTAATAAAGAACTGATTCAGTGGTGCAGTGAAAAAGCGAAAGCCCACGCCCCTTTAAAGAAGAATACAAACTACGGTTTCACATCCCTGATATATGAACTTTTACAATATAAGATGTTTTCAAGATACATCGATATAGATCTCAGCAGTTCAGTCCATACACAGAGAGCAGCCTATAATCTTGCACTCCTTACTAAACTTTTTTCAAAGTTTGAGTATCTTAATAACTTTACGGTTTTTTCAAAAGAGAGATTTGTACCTGTCCTCCGGAAGTTCTTCAACCAGTATCTGAGGTTTCTTTATGATGGCGGGATTGAAGAATATGAAGACTTTGATCACTATGCCCCTGAGGGGTGTGTCTCTATTATGACGATACACCAGTCAAAGGGGCTTGAATTCCCTGTTGTCATGGTCGGTTCGCTTAATCTTGTGCCGCGTAAACAGCATGAGGATATTGATATAATACTCCAGGAGAATTACTACCATAAGCCGCCCTATGAGCCAATAGAAGAGACCAAGAAATACGATTTCCAGAGGCTTTTCTACACAGCCTTTTCAAGGGCTCAGAATCTACTTGTGCTGACAGGGAGGGAAAACAGCGGACGCGGACTTGCAAAGCTCCCCTCTAAATACTTTGAAAAACATTACAGCAGGCTTAAATCATGGAGAAGTGTTGAATATACGCCGGATAACCTTGAACTTGAAAAGATAAAAGGGGTAAACATCAAGCATGAGTATTCCTTCACCTCTGATATACTCCTTTATGAAAACTGTCCGCTGCAGTATAAGTTCTTCAGGGAGCTTGAATTCTCCCCTGTGAGGACAGCTGCAACACTTTTTGGTGTACTTGTCCATGAATCGATTGAAGATATACATAAGGCAGTGCTCCGTGGAGAAACGGGAACTGTAACCCCTGACAATATAACAGACTGGTGCAACAGGAACTACAACACATTATCAAAGACATTCAAAACATACCTGGGCGAGGGGCAGAAAAAAGCAGCACTTGAACAGGTAATTAATTATTATGAAAGACAGAAGAACGACTGGGACAGGATCAGGGAAGCTGAGGTGGATGTCTCACTTGTGAAGGATGCTTATATTCTCAGGGGTAAAATAGACCTCATCAGGGGTGAAGGTGATACGGTTGAGATCATCGATTTTAAATCTGAGTGGCGTAAACCCAATGTTAATGATATGGAGGAGAGGGAAAAGCTTGAGCGTTATAAACGCCAGCTTGAGATATATGCCCATATTGTAGAAGAACGGACCGGCCACAGTGTAAGCAGAATGCATTTATATTATACAGGAGAAAAGACCGGCACACCTTATATTACTTATGACTATTCAAAAAAAGCGATAGATAAGACAATTAAAACATTTGATAATGTTGTAAATCTCATCGAAACTAAAAGCTACGATATGAGTAAAGTAAAGAAGTGTGAAAAACTCT
>DINC01000293.1 GCA_002425885.1 Spirochaetia bacterium UBA5550
CTCAAGGATAAAAGTAAAATTTTTATTGCTGGTTCTGAATGTCGTTTTCCCTTCAATAAGCACTCCGCCGCATTTACACTGCATATTTTGCTCCATATATTGATGTTTTTTTCAGCCGGTTTACTAAACACTGTAAACTGATTAAGGCTGTGGCAATTTCTATATCAGTTAATATTATCTGATATACTATTTAATCTTTTGATGTGTCAATACAAATAGAGAATATTAAATAACAATTGCAGACCGTTTACTGCTGAGCAGACAATTATGTCGTATTTTTCAATTGACACAATGATGTCAGCGGTTTTAAATATCTTTCTGTCCGTAAGAAACACGGGCGGGCGGAAAAAAAATAAAAAAACTCAAATCGGTTTCAGGTAATGTATATTATCAGGAAAAGCATTAATTTTAGGAGGGTTTGTGAAACCGGGAATAGCTGAAGCCGCAGCAATAATTAAACAATCAAAAAGCATGATCGCCCTAACCGGGGCAGGGATTTCTGTAGAAAGCGGTATCCCTGACTTCAGAAGTTCGGGGGGATTGTGGGATAAGTATGATCCCTCTGTTTATGCGTCGATATACTCATTCAGAAGTATGCCTGAAAAAGTATGGGAGATGATATTTGAACTGATAGAGATGACAGATAAGGCAAAGCCCAATCCGGCTCACCTTGCTCTGGCTGAACTTGAAAAAATGAATCTGCTTAAAGCGGTTATCACCCAGAATATTGACAATCTCCACCAGGAGGCCGGGAGCAACAATGTCATCGAATATCATGGAAACGCGAAGAATCTTGTATGTCTTCAGTGCGGAGAGCAGTACAGCCCTGATGAATATGATATAGATAAAAGAAAAATTCCTCACTGTGAAATGTGCGGTAAAATACTCAAGCCATCCGTGATTTTTTTTGGAGAGTTGATCCCTCAGGATGCCCTTCACCAGTCGCAGAAATATGCCGAAGAGGCTGATGTGGTTCTTGTTGTCGGTACTTCTGCTGTTGTTTATCCTGCAGCGGGAATTCCGGGAATTGTTAAAAATCATGGCGGGAAGGTGATANNATTCAACCTTGAGGAAACAGAGCTTACATCCGCATGCACTGATATATTGATACAGGGCTCTGCCGGGAAAACACTCCCGGAGCTTGTTTCAGCTTTAAAAAAGCAGGTTTAAATAATTGAATAGAATAGTTGTACTCCCTGACCACCTGAAGCATATGATTGCAGCAGGTGAGGTTATTGAAGGCTCTTTCTCAGTTGTGAAGGAGCTGATTGAAAACTCCATAGACGCGGGCGCCACAGAGATCGATGTCCAGGTGCAGGATGCCGGCCTGAAAAGAATATATGTAAAGGATAACGGCTCCGGTATATACAGGGATGATGCCCCTCTCTCAATAAAGGAACACGCAACAAGCAAAATTTCCGACATATCCGGACTCCAGAGTATATCCACTTACGGATTCAGGGGGGAGGCGCTTTCAAGCATCTGCTCTATCTCTGACTTTGTTCTTCTCACAAGACATAAAGATGAGGAGACCGGGTCGCGCATTGAATCACGTAACGGCTCCCACTCTGTCACCGGCTATGCAGGGAGCAGCGGCACAACAATTATTGTGGATAATCTTTTTTTCAATATGCCCGCGCGAAAAAAATTTCTTAAAGCTAAAAAAACCGAGCTAAGGACTATACGTGAAACTCTTCTCCGGATGTCTCTTGCGGTTCCTCATGTCTCTTTTTCATTTGAAGTTGACGGGAAGAGAGAGGTTACGCTCCCCCCTGCGGATGGTTTTCACGAAAGGGTAAAGCAGGTTTTCGGAGCATCTGTTTATAACAGCCTTTATTATGATGAGCTTTCCGACCTTAAAGTAAAGCTTTCAGGTTTTCTCTCCAGACCTGAATATATGCGCAACACAAGAAGCATGCAGATACTTTTTATAAACGGCAGATCTGTAGAACAGAAGTATCTCTCCTGGCATCTTGCCCGTGCTTATGAAGCTGTAATGCCAAGGGGAAAATATCCTGCGGCTATACTTTTTATGGAGATCGATCCTGAACTTATTGATGTAAATATTCACCCTGCGAAAAGAGAAGTTAAACTCTTTGATCAGAAATATATAGATTCAATGATCTTCGGCCTTGCGTCAAAGGTGCTGAACAGGGCGCACCAGATCCCTGAAAAAATTTTTTCCGGTGCAGCATCCCATGCAGCAGAGAGTTTTTTATTTAAAAAAAACGTAGAGTTTCCTGAAACGGATCAGGCAGAGTATAATTCTTTCCCCCGTAATTTTCGTGCTCCTGAGACTCTGCCTGCGAATCCGGAGAGTTATTCTTCTGCTGATTTCTCTTTAAGGTCTGGAGCCGATTCATCTGCAGGGAGTCGTCTCTTTGACAGTGCAGGTGAGATCCTGGATGCTGTATCAGGGGGTGTCAAATTAACAGAACCTGATGGTGATTTCCGGAGAATTATAGGTATAATATTCAACACATATATACTTGTTGAAGAAAATGAAAAAATGCATTTCATTGATTTTCATGCAGCTCACGAACGGATGCTCTATGATAAACTCTGTGATGGGTATGAGCTTGAAACTCAGGAACTGCTTTTCCCTGTACAGATTGAACTAACGTCAGCGGACTTCTCCCTTGTGATGGATAATCTTGAGAGCTTCAGTTCATGCGGTTTCGAGATTGAGGAGTTTTCCGACAAAAGCGTGGTTGTCCGCTCTGTACCCGCAGCAGCAGGTAACTATAAAATAGAAGAGCTCGTAAAAAATATGATTGATAATATCAGGGATGAAAAGGATAATAATGACCTTAATAAAAGGATTATTTCATCCCTTGCGTGCCATAGCGCCAAGAGAGCAGGGGACTCCCTCAGCAGTTCAGATATGAAGACTTTAGCCGGTGCGGTTTTCGGCGGCGGGATTGAACTGAGGTGCCCGCACGGCAGGCCGTTTCTTTTTACCATAAATAAAAATGATATTGAGAGGATGTTTAAAAGGTTATGAAAAAGGTAATTCTTGCAGTGGGCTCATCAATCTCAGCTTATAAGTCCTGCGATCTTGCCAGGCTCTTTGTTAAAGGTGGGTACAATGTTTTTATCGCAATGACTGAAAATGCTACTAAACTGGTATCGCCTCTTACACTTGAAGCTCTCACAGGGAACCCTATTTACAGGGACAGTACATTATGGGAAAAACATGAGATGGGGCATATTTTCCTCAAGGATAAAGCCTCCCTGTTTCTCGCTGCACCGGCAACGGCAAATATGATCGGAAAATTCGGCAATGGCATTGCTGATGATCTTGTAAGCACAACGTTTCTTGCTCTTGAATGCCCTGCTCTCATAGCTCCTGCGATGAATCCCAACATGTATAAAAGCCCCGGTGTTCAGATGAATATTGAAAGACTTAAAACCTGGGGAGTGAAATTTATTGAGCCTGAAACAGGCCTTGTTGCATGCGGAGATGAAGGCAAAGGAAGGCTTGCTGATATAAATACAATATATGAGGCTGCGGTCAATGTTATTGAAGGAAAANNNNAATAGGGCCCACGCGCGAATGGTTTGATCCCATCAGGTATATATCCAATGCATCTTCCGGAAAAATGGGAGTGGCATTAGCGGATGAGGCCTGGCGTATTTCACAGAATACGGTTTTCATCCACGGGCCTATTAATGAACAGCTGGTTCAGAATAAAGAATTCAGATGTGTTAAAATTGAATCCACATCTGACCTGCTTCAGGCTGTTCTTTCGGAAATTGAAGAACCCTGCGTTCTGATAATGGCTGCCGCGCCGGCAGACTATACCCCTCTGGAAAAATCGGAGGAAAAAATAAAAAAATCTGACGGAGACCTTACTATTAATATGAAGAGGACTCCTGANNCCTGATATACTTAAAAATGTTGCAGAGGCAAAAGCAAAGAAAGGGCTGGATAAACTCTATGTCGTAGGTTTCGCTGCTGAAACTAATGATACTGAAAACTATGCAAAAGGTAAACTTGTCCAGAAAAACCTTGATATGATCTGCCTCAATGATGTTTCAAGAGAGGGTGCCGGATTTAATGTTGATACTAATATTATGACACTCTTTACCAGGGACGGAAAAAAAATTGAACTCCCCATGATGTCGAAAGAAAAGGTTGCGCAGGAGATTCTCAAAAGGATTGATACAGAACTCGCGAAAAGGGGGTAATATATGTATATCCGCAGACCTGCTGTAGCCGGTTCATTTTATCCGGCAGATCCTGAGAAACTTAAAAAGATGATATGCGGTTACATCTCTCAGGCTGAAAAAGATAAAGAAAAAGTGAAAGGGAAATTATATGGAATAATTTCCCCTCATGCAGGTTATATATATTCAGGGCCTGTTGCAGCATACGGGTTCAGTTTCCTCAAATTCACCGATTTTGACGGATTTGTTGTGATTGCCCCTTCACACAGGGCCAGGTTTAACGGAGCTTCAGTTCTTTCTGACGGGGCTTATTCAACTCCTCTTGGCGAAATGGAGGTTGACGGGGAGGTGGGGAGTGAACTGAAAAAATCCCCCCTTTTCACTTATATTAAAGATATTGATGAGCCTGAACATTCCCTTGAAGTTCAGATACCTTTTATTCAGTTTATGAAGCCGGGCTTAAAACTTGTACCTGTCATAATCGGTTCCACAGATATTTCAATATGCGGGAAGATAGGTGAAGTAATTGCCGAAGCTCTCAAATCACTGAACAGAAATTACGCGATAATTATATCAACAGATCTTTCTCATTATTATCCATATAACAAAGCTGTTCAAATGGATGGAGATTTTATATCTGCTTTGAAATCATTTGATGAAAACAGAATTGTTGACACTGTAAAATCCGGCAAAGGTGAAGCCTGTGGAGAGGGTGCTCTGCTTGCAGGGATTGCAGCAGCAAAAAGACTCGGAGCATCCAGGATTGAAATAGCAAAGTACGCCAATTCAGGAGATACTGCAGGCTCTAAAGATGAAGTTGTGGGATATGTATCAGCTGTAATTTTAGGGGAGGAGTGAATCTGTGGAAGAATTGAATGTTGCACAGCAGAAAACTCTCCTCCGCCTTGCAAGAAAAACAATTGCGGATAAACTTAATACAGAATGTGAAAACTATGAATTCGACTTCAGCGATGCTGTGTATATGGAGAAGTGTGGTGCTTTTGTTACGCTTCATATAAATGGCAATCTCAGGGGATGCATAGGATATATCGAAGGTGTGAGGCCCATTCCGGATACAATAAGAGAGATGGCACTCTCGTCTGCTTTCAGGGACCCGAGGTTTGCTCCTCTTACCGCTGCTGAATTTAAAAAAATTGATATAGAGATTTCAATTTTAAGCCCTGTAATCAAGGTTGAAAATATTGATGATATCGTCGTTGGCAGGGATGGACTGATTATTTCGAAGGGGTATAACAGAGGGCTTCTGCTACCTCAGGTTCCGGTGGAGCAGAAGTGGGATAGAGACACTTTTCTCACACATACATGTTTAAAAGCCGGACTTCATGGTGATACATGGAAAAAACCGGGAGTAGAAATTGAAAAATTTTCAGCACAGGTTTTTTCTGAAAAAGAACTGGGTCTGGTATAAAAAAATTTCTTTTGCTTGAATAATAGAATTTCAAAAAGATTACTGGATAGTCATTCCGGTCAAATGTGATTATTCCTGAATTCAGCTTAAAAAAGATTTTATTTCAGGTTGAATAGATTTGCGGCCATCCTTAATAAATTTTTAAAAGAGTTTAAAATGAATAAAATACGTTTAATATCTGTTTTAGTAGTGAGTCTTCTGCTGCTTTTCTCATCCTGTAAAAGGCAGGAACCCTTTGTTGACCCTGCATATATCTTTCTGAAATGGTCCGGTGCAGTTAAATCGCTAAATTATAAAGATTATAGTGAATGTGAAGCTTTTCCGAAAGATCAGGATGTTTTCAGAAACCTTTACAGGGATTATTATTATGGAAATCTTATAATCCGCGATATGGGTAAATTTAATGACAGTGATATTAAGACCGATTTTGAAGGGTATAAATTCAATCCAAGAATGCTCTATTTTGAGTGTAAAAGAATTTCCCGCGAAACAGGAAAAACAGTTGAGAATATGAAGGGTGAAGTAGAGTTTATAAAATATATTGACGGCCCTAAAATTAACAGAGGGTGGCTTATGCACAATAGAACTTTAATAAGAACGGGGTTCGACAATTAATATGAGGCTTTTTGAGATTTTTATAGGTTTCCGTTATCTCAAGTCAAAGAAGAGTCAGGGATTCATATCGTTTAATACATTTCTTTCAGTATTAATCGTTTTTCTCGGTGTTTTTATACTTATACTTGTTATTTCAGTTATGAATGGATTTCAGGGACAGATTAAAGATAAGATACTGGATGTTGATTCACATATAGTTGTCTCGAATCTTGCAAGCGAAATTGACGGCGTCGCTATTCGCGATTACAGGGAGCTTGCCGAGTCAATCCGTAGTACCGAGCATGTTGTTTCAGCAAGCCCGTATCTGCAGGGACAGGGATTGTTCAGGTTTAAACGTAATGTGGGGCCTGTGATGATCCGGGGTATCGGCACAAAGGATTACATCCCCTCTGATATAAAAAAATTTATCGTTCTTAACCGTCAGGATTACTGTCAGAAAAAAGGTATCTATATCGGTGAGGAGATGGCATTTAATTACGGAGTCAAGGTCGGGAACACGATGGAAATTATTGTTCCGCAGGGCCGGCTCACTGCTGTTGAGGGTGTTTCACCAGGTATACGAAAATACAAAGTGCTGGGGTTCTTTAAAACCGGATATTATGATTTTGATACCAAGCTTATCATGATGTCACTTACAGACGCGCAGGACCTGTTTTCGGTCGGTGATGTGGCCTATGCTGTTGGCGTAAAAATTGATGATATATATAAGATGGATCGCATGGCATCAACACTTCAGTCTGTTATCGGCTTTGAGTATGTTACAATGACAGCTGAACAGAGAAATCATAACCTTTTTTATGCGCTCAGGCTTGAAAAGCTCATCATGACAATAATTCTTTTTCTCGTGATTATATCAGCAGGGTTTACTATTATGGGAACCATAGTCATGGTTGTTATGGAGAAGAGAAAAGCTATAGGTGTACTCAAATCCATGGGGGCAAAGCCGCGATCAATTATGGTTATATTCGTACTTGAAGGATTCCTCATCGGTGTAACAGGTTCAATCCTCGGGGTAATTTTCGGTCTTGCTGCTTCACTTAATCTTGAAGCAATAATTTTATGGGTGGAAGATTCAATAAACGGACTAATGATATGGATTTATCAGGTTTTTAACCTGGGAGATTTTTACAGAATTACTCTCAAACCGAGCAGTGTATATTATATCGACACAATTCCTACTGAGATTGTTCCGGAGTTTGTAGTTTTCATTGCGGCTGCCGCGATTTTCCTCTCCACAATTGCTGCTATTTTCCCGTCATGGCAGGCCTCCCGGCAGAAACCGGTTGAAACAATCAGGTATGAATAGGTATTGATATGAACAGTAATCCGGCAATCATAGATATAAAAAATCTTGAAAAGACTTACGGCTCAGGGAGCAGCGTCATAAGTGTGCTCCGCGGGATCAATCTCGAAATTCAGAAAGGTGAAGTTGTTTCGATAACGGGGCCAAGCGGTACAGGCAAATCAACTCTTTTAAACCTGGTGGGATGCCTTGACAATTTTGACAGAGGAACTCTTGCCATCAGCGGAACTGATGTTTCATCTATTGAAGTTGATGCACTTTCAGATTTCAGAAATAAACATATAGGATTCATCTTCCAGCTGCATAATCTGCTGCCTGAATTTACCGCACTTGAGAATATAATGATGCCTCTTCTCATCAGAAGATGTAAGCATGGAGAGGCAAAGGAAAAATCCCGTGAGCTTCTTGCAAGATTCGGCCTGGAAAACCGTGCCCATCATAAACCTGGTGAGATGTCCGGCGGGGAGTGCCAGAGAGTGGCAGTTGCAAGAGCAATTGTGGGTGAACCTGATATCATTCTCGCAGATGAACCTACCGGGAGTCTTGACTCAAAAAATTCAATGAATCTACTTGAGGTTCTCCTTAATTTATGCAGGGAAAAAGGGAGTACTGCAGTAATAGTTACTCATGATATGAAAATCGCAGGAATGACTGAAAGAATAATTTCAATGCTTGACGGCTTGATTGTTAATCAGTAGAATTAATTATGGCAGATTTAATAAAAACCGTAACGGATAAAGCCCAGTTCCAGTTTCTCCTGGATAATTTTTTCAGCGGTAATCCGGTTTATATAAAAACAAGCAGCGGAAGCCTCAACCTTCAATATCTCGGCTATTCTGACGGAAATGTAGCTTTCAGGATACCGCTTGTTAAATCTCTCCCTGAAAATGTTATTGTTTTTACAAGATATAAAACAAACACCATATATCTCAGTATGAAACATGTTGAGCGTAATGAAGATACCTTTGTTTTTATACCGCTTAAATTCCAGATTATTTCTGAATCACGTAAAGAGGATAGAAAACTTGTCAGTATTGAGGGGGGCAAGAGTATTATTTATATGAACAATCTTATTTCTGATTATAATATAGAAAGGGCTCTCTCAACATCACAGAAGAAGATTGATAAAATTAAAGAGATTGCGGAATTCGAACTAAAAAAGAAATTCGATTATTTTAAGATTGTTTTTATGCATGAATCCAAAGGGGATAACAGGTTGAAGTATGTATTAAACACTTCAAAATCAATATTTATGTCAAATCTGAATGTTGACCCTGAACCCGGTAAAGAAGAAGAATACAATTTTTATGTTAACAATATTTATAAAGCTGATATAAGCCTTTCATCAAGGAACAGATATATATCTGAAGCAGCAGTTCCAATTATGTATAATAAAATTATTCCATACGGATACCTGCAGGTTAACAGTTCGCAGCCTCTTTCTGACGGGATGTTTGAAGTATGCCGCAGGATGGCTATAGTTATCGATCAGCTGCTTATTAAGAACAAACTTTTTTCACCGATGGAAGAGAGGTTTCTTGTTGCCGACCTGTCTAAAAATGGAATGGGTTTTGTTTTTAGAGAGAAAAGGCATATCAGGAACTTTCAGGAAAATGGAAAACTCTGTTTTGATATAATGCTTCCGACGCAGAAGAAAGCCGTAATCGGCGCAATAGTCAGAAATATATCTTTTCTCGAAAACGGAATCATTAAAGTCGGGTGCGAGATAAACAATATGGATGAAACAAGCCGGGCGAATTATGAAGAGTTTGCAGGCTGATTTTATAAAATCAGCCTGTTACTTAGGGGATAAAATGATCAACTGTAGCAATAATATCCTTCAGCCGTGGTTTAAGAAATTCAAGGCCCTCATCAACTGTATCAAAAAAATGGAAAAGATTTAAATCTTCAGCTGAAATCATACCTTTATCAACAAGCATCTGAAAATTGATGAGTTCTTTCCAGTATGAACTGTCGTAAAGCATAACCGAAATATCAGGTTTAGCCATTTTTTTTGTCTGAATCAGTGTAAGTGTTTCAAAAAGCTCATCGAATGTTCCAAAACCGCCGGGAAAAACAATAACAGCTTTCGCGTGATATAGAAGCCAGAGTTTTCTCATAAAGAAATAGTGAAATTCCATATTGAGTTCATCTGAAATATATGGATTAGGGTTCTGTTCAAAGGGGAGCGAAATATTCAGGCCGATGGTCTTTTCACCTGCGTCTCCGGCGCCTCTGTTTGCCGCTTCCATAATTCCGGGACCGCCGCCTGTGCAGATATAGAAATTATCTCCGGTTTCTTTTTTTAACTGAGTGCTGTAAACGGCCAGCTCTTTCGCCATCTTTTGCGCAGCAAGATAATACTTGGCAGTTCCAAGAGAATCATCTTCGGGTTTTATCCTTGCAGATCCGAAAAAAACTACAGTATGGTGAACGTCATTCGCTTTAAACTTTGCTTCCGGTGCTATATATTCGCTGATAATTCTCAATAATCTGGCATCCCTGGAATTTATAAATTCCTGATCTTTATAAGCTTTCTGCGCTTTTATCATTTGCTAATAACGCCTCTTTCTCTTGATGTTGAAAATAGTTCCATCGGTATACTCTGATACGTCGGATGAAATTATCTTCTTTTTATCTATATACTCGATTGAAACAGAATCCATAAAGCTCAGTATTATCTTGAGTCCGGCTCCTATGCCGCGTAAAGGTACTTCCTCTCCGTTTATTTTTACACTTAATTTGGATTTTTCAGATTCTGTTGCATAACTCAAGATCTGATCANNAAAATACATGTTGGAGTTCATGTCCGGTACGCTGCTGATTATTTTTATAAAATCGAGTCCGGTTCCATGATCAATTATAGTGGCATCAAATTCATTATTTTTAATCATGTACCTGATTGTAATATTTCTTTTTTCAGGTATGACACAAGCAGTTTCACCGCAATTCATTGTAACCTGAACAGCGTTTGTTATGGATTCATCCATGGATAGAATGATCTCATCAATTTCTTCGCGCGGATAGTTCATCCGGC
>DINC01000292.1:0-599 GCA_002425885.1 Spirochaetia bacterium UBA5550
TTAAGAGAATTCTTTATCTCATGGCTTATATATGATATAAGCTCAGCGCTTGTCTCTTTTTTTATTTCCACATTTTTGCCGGTTCGTCAGATATCAAGACTTTTCTTTATAAGGTAAAGCGTATTATAAAATACACTTACCCCCCCGGTAAAGCGTTCTTTTATAACGCTGTTGGGGAGTGTATCTATTACGGATTTAATATCTTTTACTCTAATGTCAAGACTCTTATAAGTATCAACAGTGCTTTCACGTCCTGCAACAGCAAGTTTTTCAGACAAATATTTAGCGACTCCAGAAGCTGAAATTAGCATCTCCCTGTAATACGGCTTAAGTTTACTGTCGACACCTGCGAGAATATATTCTATAATTGTTATTCTTACAAGTTTATAACCGGTAACCACCTGAACTGAATCACCGTGATTAACAGATTCCGGATAAAGCGAACAATAAACCTCTCCGAACTCCATCATTGTATCACTGTCGAAAATGAAATCCCCATCAAAAGACTGTATCGCCTCTGCATACTTTTCAGTAGTAATTTCATTTTTAAGTATATCAGCTACAGAAGGTTTCATCTTCACCAACCGGCAGTTTTATTG
>DINC01000292.1:632-15167 GCA_002425885.1 Spirochaetia bacterium UBA5550
CATTATGTTTCTAAATAATGCCATAAATAACTGAAAGACCGAGGCCTGTACCTTTTCCCGGTTCTTTTGTTGTAAAAAACGGATCAAATATTTTATCAAGGTTCTCTTCCGGTATACCGGTGCCTGTATCTGCAAAAGAGACATGTACCATTCTTTCTTCCGGATTATATGATGTTGAAATTGTCAGATCTCCACCATCAGGCATGGCATCAGCCGCATTAACCAGGAGATTATTAAAAACAGATTTCATCTGATCCAGGTCAACATTAACCGGAGGTATGTCAGGTTCAAATACTTTAATAATATTAACATTCTGAAAGGTTATATGCTTTTCGATTATTCTGACTGCGGTTACAAGCGCCTTATTCAGATCAAGGGGCTGCTTTTCAAGGCTTGTTTCACGGGCAAAGTCCAGCACCCCGCGTACAATTTTTCTGCAGCGCATGGTCTCATCAATTATTATTTGAAGGTCATCAAGATATTCGCTGCCGGCAAGATCCTCTTTCAGCATGCTGCTGTATGTAAGAATTCCGGTTAATGGATTATTAATCTCATGCGCGATTCCTGAGGCAAGACGGCCAAGAGATGCGAGCTTTTCAGACTGGGCGATCTGGTTCTGAGCTGTCTCCTTTATTCTGCAGTCCCGTTCATAAATTGCATCTGTCATTCTGTTAAATGCTGAGGATAAATGAGAGAGTTCATATTCACTAAACGGCCGGAGTTTACTGCTGTAATCCCCCTCTGCTATAATATCCGACATTTCAACAACCTCATTGATCGGTTTTATTATACGTTTTAAAAGATATACAGATACAAATATTGCAAAAAGTGAAGTAATAATTGTTATAAGCAGAACATAAGATGCAGTATTTGTCTGCATCCATCTGTAATTGTCAGAGGGTACCCCTACATATAGAATACCAACTGTTTTCCCGGTTGTGTCTGCCAGAGGTGTATACCCTGCAATATACCATTTATCAACTACGAAAGCCCTGTCAATCCACATCTCACCCTGTTTGAATACCCTTTCATACACTTCTTCTGAAACAAGGGTTCCCACAGTTCTTTCCCCCTCGCTGCTTATAACATTTGTTGATATCCTTATATCTTCCAGAAAAATTGTAACAGTGCCGATCTGTTTGTTTTTCTGAAGTCTTCCGCCTTTTTTAAAAAAAAGAGTCTGTATGCGGTCAACAATCTCGAAGTTGTTATTCTTTATAGTAGCTCCGTAAAGTACTCCAATGACTTTATTATTTACCAGAACCGGAGTAGCTGTGTTAAGCACAAGAGCTCTCTCTTCGTATGCCTTTTCAGGCTTACGCCCCTTTTCTGTTGGAACTATTTTGATGAGAACCTTTTCTGCTATTTCCTCCCCTTCTCTGCTGATGATCTCATGTGTCAGAATGCTTGTTCCTGACACCTGTTTACCAGTTTCGATTGCCTGCCGGATCGGTTCTATCTGGAGGACATTATCCCCCTTAAGCTCTTTGTTATTTACCCTTTGAATTACTCTACCACGGGCATCAGTGATAATTAAAATATCAACGCCGAGATAATCTTTTACATCCATAAACTTATTGTAGAGAAAAGCACCATCCTCTCTTAAAATAGCATTTTTTATATAATCAACACGTGCNNCATATATCCAACTGCCATTTTATTCTGATAGAGCCTGTTGTAGTAAAGATATTCCGCTGTATTCAGATCACTGCGCACAGTTTCGTAAGCCTGGCTAAGAAGGCCTTTATAAATTGTCTGATAACCTATGAAAAGTGATGAACCACCGGTTGCAAGGACAAGAAGAAGGAATCCGAAAAGAATCTTATTTCTTAAACTATTTCTGAACTTTATTTTCATAATAACCGATCCTTTTCACATGCCCATAGATAATAGTGAAATAAAGTAATTGAAAAAGCCACATTTCCATTAATACATGTAACTGATTTTACCAGTCAACAACAATAAAGTCACTTGACCGGATGATTAAACTGTTCTTAAATACATAAAAATTAAAAACTGTCGGCTCACCAATTTCAAATAAAAAAATTATATAACATATAAGGAATATACACATAAATAACACGGGGGACAAATTCAGATGGCTGATTCACACAAAACACCTATAATATATCCTGATTTAAACATGACAGAGGCTGATTTTAAAAATGAAAAAACATCAAAGATATTGGAACATATTAACAGTAAAGTAGCCTCTCAGGAGACCCTTGGGGAGATAATTGATTTCCTTTTCATTAATATCCAGGAGATAATCCCCTGCGACAGAATAGCTCTATCTTTTTTTGAAGAGAACGGCCGCAGATTAACAGTTTATCACGTAAGGACAAACTATGCAGAAATTCATATGGATAAAGGCTACAGCGCTGATATAGATAACAGTTCACTTGAAAAAGTATTCGCAGCAGGCACACCGAGGGTTATCAATAATTTAAAGGAATACCTGAAAACTCACCCTGCAAGTGATTCAACTGAGCTTCTTATAAAAGAAGGGATAAACTCCAGCATCACCTGCCCGATATCAGTGGAGGGGCGTCCGGTGGGGCTCCTTTTTATCAGTTCTGGAAAAACTGAGATATATAATACTAATCATGTACTGATGAACCTCCTGATTATTGAAAGGATAGCACAGGCTGTTGAAAAAGCATACAGGATCGAAAAACTCACAGAAGCCATTAATTCATACATGGAGATGCTGAGCTTTGTAAGCCACGAACTTAAAAGTCCGCTTGACTCCATAATATCTCTGGGGAACACACTTGCCGGCGGGTACTTCGGCGCCATGGACCCGAAGCACAGGGATTACGTTCAGCGGATGGTAAGTAAAGCTAAATTCTTAAGAGAAATGACATCTGAGTACCTTACACTTTCCCGATTTGAGAATGAAAACATCGGGGCTTACTTTCAGGAATGCAGTTTTGGAAAAGAAATTATAGATGAAACAGCTGAAATTATCTCCCCCCAGGTTGCTGAAAAAAAGATGTCACTTAATGTAAACATAAAGTCAGAAGTCACAGTGGACTGCGATAAAAATCTGATGAAGATAGTGATGAATAACCTTATGAGCAATGCCGTGAAATACGGCAATGAAAGCGGCAGGATTGACGTAACGGTATTTTCCGATGAATTACAATTGCATGTATCAGTACGCAACACCGGACCAGGTTTCCCTGAAGAGGCAAAATCTAAACTGTTCAGGAAATTTTCCCGTATTGAAACTGATGAGCTCATGAAACGGAAAGGTACAGGTGTGGGACTGTATACCACATGGAAAATAATCCAGATGCATAAAGGGCATATTAAGGCCGAATCGAAGCAGAATGAATGGGCTGAATTCTCATTCACTCTGCCGTTAAAACAGCAGATAGCAAAATAATAGTTAAGATTCCGGTTTTATTCATTATATTATTTTAATGCAGGAGTTTACAGTTGCACTATGATAGTTGATACCTATAACAACAGAGGAATGATATACTTTGCTGAACCGGTTAAAGACGGCAGGGCAACTAATTATGCCAATACATATATACTCACAGCGGGGAGNNCAAATATATAATTGACTCCTCATGCGGTAAAAAAAGAGTAATGCGGATTAAAAAACACTTAGGCCATTCCGGTGACTATACAATACTCTGTACGCATTATCACAATGATCATATAGCCAATAACGCCAGACTTGCAGGTAAAAATTTCCCAATCATATACCATGAAAACGCAGCATCAAAAATTAATTATCTCAGGACTAATGCTTCAGGGCAGATTCTAAGAATGTACAGAGACATGCCTAAAGAAGGGTTTTTAAAAAGGCTCGGCGTTTTCAATAATACTATAATCAGGCTTCTCCTGAAAAGAGAGATTTACTCCAGATATATTGCTGAACCTCTTCTGTTTACTGTATCATATATATTATCTCTCAAGAGTATAGGCCGGATATACTCAGGTAAAAAGCATGTACAATATCTTAAACCGGCTAAAATGACTGAACTCAACTTCAGCGGAATGAAAACAAAAGGCTGGATATTAGACGATTCTCTTTACGCTATGGAGGCGCCGGGACACTCAGACTGCCATACAGTATATTATCAAAAAAATAACAGCATACTCATCGCAGGTGACGCACTGAATTTTCTCACTCCCAACGACATACAATATGGCACGCTGAAAGAAACAATCGAATCACAAAAGTTTCTTCTCGATCTTGTGCAGAATGAAAAAATAGAACTTTTATGCCAGGGGCATTACCCGCCGCTTACAGGTAATGAAAAAATAGTCAGCTATATCTCTGATATAATTGATAAGCATGAACATGTTTATAATCTCACCAGCAGCTTCATTAAAAACATAAACACCGGTCTTTCTTTCGACGAGCTGTATGAAAGATACTGCGCTATAGATGATCCTTTAATCAACCGGCTGAAGAAAATCACATTCCCCCGCTCCACCCTGGTTTTTCTCGATGTGTATCTTCTGAAGATGCTTGAAGAGTCCGGAGTTAAATCCGGAAGTCCCCGCACGGCAGGGTACTGACAGAAAAGGTATAGAATGATTAAATCTATAAACAATCAGCTCAGAGAACTTAAACTCGATATNNTTCTTTTCAGAGTGTTGTGCTGCTTATAATTCTCTCTCTTTTAATATCCTTTTTTTACAGAGCGGATTATGGTGAAGCAAATTACAATACACTTGCCAACAGTGTATGGCTGCCGTCAGCAATTTCAGTCTATTTAATCAAACTTATTGCTTCTGTTTTTTATAAAAGAAAAACATTCAGAGTTGGAGATGAAAAATTCTGGCGGGGGTTATTTTACACTACAACCGTTCTTACAGGAACAAGTATTGGTTCCAGCGTTTTTTTTGTTTCCGGCATGAGCGACGACGTGAACAAAATATTCATCCTGCTGCTTATAAGCGCTACATGCTCAGGCTCTGTAAGTATTCTTGCCACAAGCCTGCTGTCATTTATTATATTCAACTCTCTGTCACTTCTCCCTTATATTGTTTATTATCTCAATTCAGATATAAATGATTTCCGGATTGTGGGTTACCTGATTATTCTATTTCTTACAATAATATCAATCACTGCATACAGGATAAACCGCAGTCTCAGCAGATCTCTCAGCCTTAAGATTGAGAATGATCTGATCATAGAAAAACTGACACAGACCGAAGATAAATTCGCTAAGTCCTTCTATTCCGGGATTGCACCAATGGCCATGATCGATTACAGAACTGCAAAGATAATCGATGCGAATAATGCGCTTCTGGAACTCCTTGAATACTCGAGAGATGAAATTATAGGCAAAACCCCCTATGACCTGAATCTCAATGATAAACCGGGCGAATTAATCGACATCGTGGTTGAGGCAGTGGAGAAAAAACATCTGTTCAACAGGGAGATTACGCTGAGGACAGTGAGCGGATCTCTAAAACACTGTTTTATAACTATTGAGACATTTCAGGTAGATAATGCGACCATAGTTTACGTCATGCTTCAGGATTTTACAGAAAGGCTTGAATATGAAAACAAACTCCGGATAGAGAGGGAGAGAGCTGAACAGGCAACGGAAGCCAAATCAAAATTCCTTGCTTCAATGAGTCATGAAATACGCACACCGATGAATTCCATACTGGGGATGACAGATCTTGCTCTGCTTACAGATAATGAAGATGAAAGAAAAGAATACCTTGAAACAGTGAAAGATTCCGCTGAATACCTGCTTACTCTTATTAACGATATACTTGATCTTTCAAAAATTGAAGCCGGAAAAATCGACATAGATTTAATAGACACGGACATTCATGCGCTCATTAAAAGCGTTTACCGCCTTATGAATATACATGCCATAAACAGAAAGCTCACACTGGAAATCAATATAACGGATGATGTCCCTCCATTTATTAAAAGTGCGCCTGAACGGTTAAAACAGATATTAATAAACCTCATAGGCAACGCTCTGAAATTTACTCCTCAAGGTTCAGTGCAGCTGAATGCAGCAGTTACTGACGGCACCGGATATCAGCACTCAATGGATTATGCTGAATTTGTTGAATTCACCGTAACAGACACAGGTATAGGAATTGCTGAAAATAAACTGGAATTGATATTCGAAAGCTTCACCCAGGCCGACAGCAGCACATTCAGAAAATACGGCGGAACCGGGCTGGGACTATCCATTTCAAAACAGCTGATAAAACTGATGAATGGCGACATCCGGGTAAAGAGCATAGCGGGACAGGGGAGCACTTTCAGTTTTATTATCCCGCTATTTGCAGGCGTGAAGCCTGTGAAACAGGATACAGATCTTCTAAACAACTCCTGTGCTGATAAAAAGCGGGTACTAATCGCTGAAGACAACGCACTTAACAGAAGACTCATCGAAGCTTATATGAAAAAACTGGGACATGAATTTGCTGTTGCTGAAAACGGGGAAGAGGTAATTGCGCTTCTTAAAGACCGTTGTTTCGATGTCGTTTTAATGGATCTTGAAATGCCTGTAATGGACGGCCTGGAATCTATGAAACGTATCCGTAATGGAGCCGCAGGTGAAGAAAACAGAACAGTTGTTATACACGCAATGAGCGCTCACATTATGCAGAGAACAATTGATAAATGCATCAGTGAAGGATTTAACGGATATATCACAAAACCTGTTAACCTGAAAAAGCTTGCAGCCCTTCTCGAATAACCCCTCAGTCCTGAACTTTGTGAATATTCACAGACCATAAAAAACCTTCAGTTTAAACATATTAAAATAGTTGATTTCATANNCATTATATAACTCTTATGATAATTGTATTTCGATAGCAGTAACGATTAAAATAGTTAAATAACTCATCCTGATTTTAACCGTTACTGCTATGGTAAATAATCCCACATATAGGCACCAGGAGAATAATATGAGTTACGAATTCTATTCTGTTGAGAAAAAAGGCCCCATAGCATGGGTCTGGCTCAACAGGCCCGACAAAAAAAACAGCATGAATCCCCCGGCATGGACTGAGACAGTTCCCATTTTCAAAGATCTTGATGAGGACGATAATATCAGAGTTGTTATTATGGCAGGAAAAGGTTCATGCTTCTCCGCAGGTATAGATCTCCTCTCCATGATCCCGCTTTTCAGCGAACTGATGGAGAAACAGCAGTACGGCGGGATAAAGCGTAAATTCTTCGAAAAAATCGAACTTCTTCAGAACGGCATCTCTGCAATGGAGAAATGCCGCAAACCTGTAATCGCTGCAATCCACTCCTACTGTATAGGGGGAGGCCTTGATGTGGTAACAGCTTGTGATATAAGATTATGCACAAAGGATTCGACTTTCTCACTCAGAGAGGCGGCAATAGGATTTGTAGCCGATGTTGGGGTTCTCCAGAGGATACCGCAGATTGTGGGCCAGGGAGTAGCAAGAGAGCTTGCTTTTACCGCGAAGGATATTGACGCTCAGAGAGCTAAAGAAGTAAACCTTGTAAACGCTGTATATGATAACTACGAGGAACTTCTTATTGAAGCAGAGAAGATGGCTCAGCAGATTGCAGACAACTCTCCACTTGCAGTGCAGGCATCTAAGGCAGTTCTTAAATACGGCATTGGCAAATCAATTGAGGATTCACTTAAATTTAACGCAGCAGTGAGCAACTACACCATTCCGTCAAATGATCTTATGGCTGCTGTTGAATCATTCGCAAAAAAAACCAAGCCCCAGTTCCCCGGGACTTAACATTTAGTGATGTTATCCGGCTGAATTATAACCGGGTAACATCATTTACATTACTGACTTTCACCTGTATTCTGAAATTCCGCTCTATCCGGATGCACCGATGATATTTTTCCCGCTTTTAAACCATAGAAGTTTACAATTGAACTAGAACACCAACTTATCATTTCATAAACCGCTGTACTTAAATAGTTTTCTGTAATATTTCAAATCTATTATTAAATTTAAATTATCCAATTATAGAAACTGTTTGACAATTACTAAAAACTCTGGTACAAATCCAATAAAAGGAGGAAGATATGAAGTCAGAGAAAGATTCAAGCCAGAGATGGTACATTCAGGAGATGACATGCCCCGAACTCCTCCATAGAAACGCTGTGAAGTTCGGTGATAAAAGATTCCAGTGGTGGCGCACAGGTAAAACAGAGACTGCGGAAAATACTTATGCTGAAGTCTGGCGGCTTGTAAAAGAGCTATCTTCAGGGCTCATCGATTCAGGCTTTGAAAAGGGTGACCGTGCCGCGATAATAAGCCAGACAGCTCCGCAGTGGGTCTGGGCTGATTACTCAATACTATGCGCAGGGGGCGTTACAGTATGTATCTACCCGACTCTTTCCGAGGGGGAGATAAAATTTATACTTAACGATTCCGGCTCGAAAGTTATATATGTTCAGGATGAGCTTATGCTGAAAAAAGTCCTGGCAGTAAAAAAAGAGACCCCCGCACTTCAGAAAATCATCATGATGAATGATACAACATCTGACCCCGGAAACGGTGTGACAAACTTCGCTGAAATAAGAAAAAACGGAGTATCGCTTCTCGCGAAAGACAGAAATATATTTGAACATAGATGGAGATCTGTCACAATGACCGATTTCATGACAATAGTCTACACATCGGGAACAACTGGTATGCCGAAAGGTGTTGTACATACTCACCTCAGTTTTAATGCCGCATGCTGCCGAGACCTTAAACAGGTTCCCTTCTGCAGAGATGACGAAGTCAGCATGGCGTTCCTGCCACTTGCACATACATATGAAAGAGAGTGTGGTCACGGCATTGCGATGCTCATTGCTGCAACCATATCATATTCTTCACCCTTCACCATAGTCGAAGATCTTCAGATATTCAAGCCTACGATATTTATGTCGGTTCCCCGTATCTATGAAAGGATTTACATGGCCATGAGGGAACAGACTTCAAAATCCCCGTTAAAGAAAAAGATTTTTGAAGGTGCAATTAATACAGGTCTTAAAGTAGTAAATGCCAGAAGCGATGAAAAGGGATTCATCGACATGCGTGAGGGGATCGACTTTACCGAGGGCCTGGGATTCTGGCTTAAATTTAAATATAAACTTTTTGATAAAATTGTTTACTCCAAAGTAAGGCATCTTCTGGGGGGGAGATACAGGTTCGCCTTCTCAGCAGCGGGGAGCCTGCCGGCAGATCTCTGCAGGACTTACATGGCAATGGGTATAAGGATATTCGAAGGGTATGGCGCAACAGAGACCTGGAACACAATTAATCTCAACTGGGACAGAAAGGTTCTTCCCGGTTCAGTGGGCCTTACCTGTATCGGCGTTGAAGGTAGAATTGCTGAAGACGGTGAATGGCAGGTACGGGGAGATAATATCTTCACAATGTACTGGAACAATCCTGAAGCTACAAAAGAAGCTTTCACAGATGACGGATATTATAAAACAGGCGACATCGTCGAAGAAATTGCTGAAGGCTATATAAAGATTGTAGACCGGAAAAAGGGCCTCATGGTTCTTGATACAGGAAAGAATGTTGCTTCCAATAAAATTGAAAGTAAATTTTCTCTCAGTAAATGGATCGATACAGCTGTACCTGTGGGTAGCGAAAGAAAATTCGTTACAGCCCTTGTAATACCAAACTTCGATGCTTTCATCGAACTTTTTGACAAAGAAAAGATCGACTACGATAAATCAAAAGTTATAAAAGTGACAGAGCCCATGCCAATGTGTATTGCCGTTGGTGACGACTTTGTTGAAAAAGAGATTCTTAAAAAGATGATTGATCAGGACATACAGGCTGTGAATAAAGAGCTTGAAGAGTTCGAATCGATCAAAAAATATACAATTCTAACAAGACGGCTCACAGTTAATGACGGAGAAATGACACCGACTCTTAAAGTTAAACGTAAAGTAGTTCTTGATAAATATAAGGATTCAATAGATAAGATGTACAGTTAAGTTCTGCAGCAGTTGATTACAGCTTCTTTGTCACCCCGGTTTTACCATGGAAGTAATATCGGGGTGACATATTTGATCCATATATACAATCTTTTAAAATACTGATACATGGCAGCAGTAGAAAAACAGAGCAATTACAGTTGCGATGACATTCCATCAATAAAACTCCTGAATTTTTACTGCTGTAATTATATATGTAAATATTTTACCATTATTAATATTGCAATTTAAACCGCCCAGTATCATACTCAGCAAAGTATTCAAAATACACACTTAACCGGAGTGCGAAAATGGACGAAATGATTAAACTGTCAATTGAAGATAAAATTGCATTTATAACTCTCTGCGATCCTAAAGGCCTTAACCTCGAAAATCTTGAGATGGTAAAACTCCTCTCTGAGAAGCAGGAGGAACTTTCAAAAAACAATCAGGTACGTGTTGCAGTACTGCGATCTTCGGTTAAAAACTTTTCTGCGGGAGCTGACCTCGCTTTCCTTAAAGCGGTAAACTCCGGCTTTATTAAAAGCAATCTCAACTTTCTCCAGCTAGCATTCTCAAGATTTCAGGAGTTCCCTATACCTGTTATCTGCGCCATAAATGGAATATGTTACGGCGGAGGGCTTGAGCTTGCGTTGAGCTGCGACATCAGAATAGCATCTGAAGATGCGAAGTTTGCCATGCCTGAAGCACGTTTCGGATTCTCAGCAGACCAGACAGGTACAACAAGACTTCCAAAGCTCCTTGGCCCCGGCCAGGGGAAGAGAATGATTCTTTTATGCGATGAGATCGATGCAGCCGAAGCTTACCGTATCGGCCTGGTTGAATATCTCGTTAAGCCGGAAGAACTGGAAGGACAGACAATGAAACTTGCTAAACGGATGGCTAATCTCCCCCCGTCAGCTCTGAGATTCGGGAAAATCGGTGTTAATATCGCAGCAGAGGAGAATACATACGCCGGGCTTATGTTCGAGCAGGCGCAGTCTATCTACTGTTTCGGCACAGAGGATAAGGATGAGGCGGTTTCAGCTTTTATAGAAAAAAGGAAACCTGAATTCAAGGATAAATAAAACTCATAATTACCATATCACTTTTTAACCAGAATGGTAATATGGTAACATCTCCTGTCATCCTCAAGGAAAGCGTATAACACACCCTCCTTCTGAAGTTCAAGAAGAGTCTCCATTAAAACAGAGCGGAACTGCTCTCGCAGCGCATCCCCCATAAGGAAGCCTGTTCTTCCATGGAAAGATTTTTTTATCCTGTCATATACACCACCAGGTTTAACCGGCTCAGGAAGCTGAACATAATAATCCTCGAAGAATATATCAAAGCATCCGCCGTAACTGTGAAGTGACACAAACTTTCTTCCGAAAATCTTCTCCTGGTAATCAACTGTTCTTATTACTGAAGATACAGCAAGTTTAACAACAGGGAGCCCTGCATTATGGGCTTTAATCTTCTGCTGAAATCTTTCAGCTACTATATTCAGACCATCTTTAGTTTCCGGAGTCAGATACCTGTTCTCCTTCTGAACATTATGAAAATAGTAAAGTGAATCTGATCCCGAAGTCAGCAGAACAAGTTTCCCGTCTTTCACATATTTATTTATATCATCAATATTTTTCATGGGTCGTGTTCCATGTTTAACAACTTCAACAGCATGCTTCGGGAGATCAAACTTCTGAAGTTCAGCAATCATGGAAGGCTTTGCAAAATCCCTGTACACAGGTATATTTTCAATGAACATACGTTCAGTTTNNTTATATGACATTTTCTGGTAATCTTCGATATAACCTGCTATTGCAGATTCACGATAACGGATAATTACAAATGAAATCGATATTGCAGCAGTGATAATTGCTGTTGTAAATAGTACAGTTTTAAGTTTCATCAATCCCTCATTATTTTAATAAAACCGGCAGTATATTATTTAAATATAATTACTGCCGGGGAAAGCCTGTCGAGTCAATTAATCTTTTTTTATCATCTCCGGATGCAGAATCATTTCAGCAACTTTACAACCGGAAAGTAGCATCCCCCCGAATATCGGTCCCATGCGAGGACCACCGAAAGCCGCATTAGCCGACATCCCTGCCACGTAAACATTGTGATAAACCTCACGGGTATTCTCAAGAGTGAGCCTTTCAGCTTTTTCGGCCCACATTGAACGCTCCCCCATTACACTCCCTGATTCAGTAAAGAGCCGAACATCAGCTTTACGCGCGATGACTTTCAGAACCTCTGTATCATGACCTGTGCAGTCAACAATTACATCCGCAGATATTGTCAGAGGATCTACATGGAGGCCTGCCATCTCAACCGGTGTCCAGTTTATAACAAGACCGCATACACGGTCCTCTCTGATCACCACATCCTCAACTGTCATACAGTTAAAAATACGCGCTCCGGCCCTGCATGCCGCAGAACAGAGCGTAGTGACAGATTCAACAGCATCCGCAGTATAGTACCCCTGCTGGTATTGAGCAGAACGTATTCCATATTCATTGAGTATGGTGTACCCCTCCTCCTGCACAACTATTTCATTGAAGAGCATACCGCCTCCCCACATACCGCCGCCGATAGAAAGCTTCTTCTCAAAGAGGGCGACTTTTTTACCACCTGCTGCAAGTTTATGCGCTGCCACAAGCCCGGCGGGCCCTCCCCCGACAATAGCAACGTCCAGCTCTGATGAGTCAGAGAGCTTTTTCATGAATGTTTCGACTATTGCACGGGTGATTACTGTTTCCTGTAGTTCCATAGAACATCTCCTTTTTTATTATTAAATCCGGAGATGACACCTATGGAGATTAAAACGCAGATATAAGGATGCGGTTTATCACTCCCTTCGCAGGCATTATCCTGTTCAGGTTCAAAGGGTATAATCTCAGCCTTTTCAGGCACCCCCGGATTTTTGATGCTTTTTAAAAAATTAATCTCTTGTAAAGAGGTCTCTTGTAAAAACTTTATCTTTTACATCATCAAGTTCAGGATGATGCCTGTTTGTAACAATAACATCTGAAATTTTCTTGAACTCATCAAGTGAAGTTATCTTTCTTGAACCGAAGAAATGATCCTCTTTCAGCACAGGCTCGTAGACTATACACTCAATACCTTTTGCCTTGATCCTCTTCATGATCCCCTGTATTGATGAGGCTCTGAAATTATCAGAACCCTCTTTCATAATGAGCCTGTAGATACCCACTTTCCTCGGCTTTTTCGCAAGGATAGTATCCGCTATAAAATCCTTTCTTGTGCTGTTTGAATCGACTATGGCTTGTATGATGTTATTCGGCACATGCTCATAATTCGCCCTGAGCTGTTTTGTATCCTTGGGGAGGCAGTAGCCGCCGAAACCGAATGACGGATTGTTATAGTGCATCCCGATTCTCGGATCAAGACCCACACCTTCAATTATCTGTCTTGTATCAAGGTTGTATTTTAGCGCGTAAGAATCGAGTTCGTTAAAATATGCTACCCGGAGTGCGAGATAGGAGTTCGCAAATAATTTTATAGCCTCAGCTTCAGTGGATGAAGTAAAAAGCACAGGGGTATCCGCGTCGAGAGAACCCTCTTTCAGTATCCGCGCGATTACTTCTGCATCCTGAGATTTTTCACCCACAATAATCCTCGACGGGTGAAGATTATCGTAAAGCGCTTTACCCTCCCTGAGAAATTCAGGTGAAAAAATCAGCCTCATACCCGGATAATTTTTTCTTATATTTTCAGTATAACCAACAGGAATTGTCGATTTTATACATACAATTGCATTTTTATTATATTTTCTGATATCATCAAAAATCCGCTCAATAACAGATGTATCAAAAAAATTACCCTCAGTGTTATAATCTGTGGGCCCTGCGACAAAAATAACCTCTGCATCTTTATATGCCTCTTCCGGATTAGTTGTGGCGCGAAGATTGAGCTTTTTATTATTCAGAAACTCTGTTATTTCATTATCTTCGATAGGTGATATTTTTTTATTTATTAGATCAACTTTCTCCTGAATAACATCTACAGCGATTACTTCATGCCGCTGCGATGCCAGTACAGCTATTGATAAACCGACGTACCCGGTGCCTGCCACTGCGATTTTCATATTCCTTCCTCTTTATTTATATTGTTGAATTTATTTCATCATTCACTATTAAAGATTTACTTAAATAGAGTTTTTAAAATCGTTTTGATATATAAAAATCCGCTGGTTCCAAGTCAAGCAGTTTTCCCCTGTATGACAAACAGACAAATCCTCATACCCTATCTTTAAGAATTGATAAAGAATCCAGTGTATCACAGTATCAAAATTTGTAAATCCCTGAAAAATATCATTGCTTTCATTCCGGATATTAGCAGAACATGAAAAAAGCAGAAATCTTTAAAAGGTTCAACATCATGGTTACAGGCGCAGTTATTCAGACTATACTATTCAGTATTATCCTTGGTTCAATAGGTATTGTTCTTTCTGATAAATTCAGAATCCCGGGAATACTTTTCTATTTTGCTATGGGTATTATCGCAGGTCCTGGAGTTGCAGGAATTCTGAATCCCCAGGCTCTTGGAGATGGACTAAGTATAATGATTACTGTTTTTGTAA
>DINC01000291.1 GCA_002425885.1 Spirochaetia bacterium UBA5550
GCTGTTATATGCATAATGTTAGTGCATTATGTCGCAAAAAGAATAATAATCATTCCGGCATAAAAGTACTTCTATATCACAACCAAAAAAACATAACTAAATCTGCGTTGTTCAACAAATAATGATATAAAAACTGACATAAGACCTTAATTAGATATCTAATTATACTGACACATAATAAAAAAAATTATCCATTTTCACCATTAATGACTTATTGATATTGACATTTTTATTTAAAGAATTATAAATTGCCTGTGTGTGTAGTTTCATATCAGCTACTGTTTAGTGTCCGTTGTCTCGCTCCGGACATTTCAGTATAAAAAAACAAAATTCTTTTTCTCAAGTATCCTTTTAAAAAAATAAACAAGAATGTTTATCAACAGACTTTCACAGGAGGTTTTTATGACAAGAAGAATCGAAAAAGCATGTGTTATCGGTTCAGGAATCATGGGTGGCGGTATAGCTGCTCTCTGCGCCAGCGCTGGCGTTAAGACTCTCTTACTTGACATCGCTCCATTTGATCTTAAAGATGAGGAGAAAAACGATCGTAAAGCTAAACAGAGAATAGTTCAGGCCGGTCTTGATGCTCAGCTTAAAGCTAAGCCTGCGGCATTCATGGACAAAAAACACGACCTATCTCTTATTGAGTTAGGCAACCTCACAGACGATTTCGACAAAATTGCCGAATGCGACATCATCTTTGAAGTTGTTGTAGAGAACCTGAAAATCAAACAGGATCTCTTCGCAAGACTTGAAAAAGTCAGAAAACCAGGCTCAATAATAGCTTCTAACACATCCGGTCTTCCACTTGAAAAAATGTCAGAAGGAAGAAGCAAAGACTTTAAAGAGCATTTCCTTATTCTCCACTTCTTCAACCCTGTACGTTACATGAAGATTCTTGAGTGCATCGCAATGCCGGAAACTTCAAAAGAAGTATGTGATTTCGTATCTAAATGGGGTGAGCAGACTCTTGGTAAAGGTATAGTTTGGGGAAAAGATACTCCTAACTTTATCGGAAACAGGATCGGTGTTGAGCTTATATGCGAAGCTTTCAAACTTATCGAAGCAGGACTTGCTTCTATACCTGAAGCAGACGCAATGTTCGCAAAACCAATGGGTATGCCGGGAACAGCTATCTTCGGTCTCGCTGACTTCGTTGGTAATGACACAATCGACCATATCGCACACAACTCTTACGAACTCCTTACAAAAGACGAGTACAGAGAAATTTACAAAACTCCATCTTTCTTCAACACAATGATGGAGAAAAAGATGTATGGTAACAAAACAAAAGAAGCGGGCGGTTTCTACCTTTCAGGAAGAGGCGCAGACGGCAAAAAATTCAAAAAAGTTATCGACATCAAAACATGCCAGCATGTTGATTTCGACAATAAAGCAACATATCCTATTGTTGAAGCTACAAAAGAACTCAAATCAACTGCAGAAAAACAGAAACATCTATTCAAAAATAACGATTTCGCAAAAAAACTCATATCTTCAATGTGCGTATATTCAGCAAACAGGATTCCTGAAATTGCTAACACACTCGTTGACATAGACAATGGTATGAAATGGGGTTATGCATGGGAATGCGGTCCTTTCGAAATATGGGACAACCTCGGACTTAAAGATTCTCTTGCTGAAATCGAAAAAGCAGGTTTCACAGTTCCAGCCAATGTTAAGAGAATGGTTGAGAAGGGCGGAACAACTTTCTACAAAGTTGAAAACGGAGTTAAAAAATTCTGGGATTTCGCTTCTGATTCATACAAAAACATTCCTTACAGCCCGAACATGGTATTCCTCTCTAACATCAAAGCTGACAAAGCTAAAACTGTTCTCGGAAACGATGCATGTTCACTGGTTGACATAGGCGACGGCGTATTCTGCTTTGAATTCCATACAAAAATGAACGCTCTCAACAACGACGTTATCAATACTGTACCAAAAGCTGTTGAATTCGTAAGGAAAAACGGCGCAGGTCTTGTTATAGGTAACGAAGCGGGCGGAATGCCACCAGCATTCAGCGCGGGCGGAGACCTCAAGTTCATGCTTGGCCTTGCTAAAAAAGGTGATTTCAAAGGTATCAATGATTTCATCGCTGACGTACACAATGGAATGAAAATGATCAAATACTCTCCATTCCCTGTAGTTGCTGCTCCTTTCGGATTAGCTCTCGGCGGCGGATGCGAAGTATGTCTATGGTCAGACAAAATTGTTGCACACAACGAACTCTACATGGCGCTTGTTGAAGTTGGTGCAGGTCTTGTTCCTGCCGGCGGCGGATGCTACCAGATGTGGAGAAGAATCAGTGAGTCTAACGTTACACCAACAGACTGGCTGTCAGTATTCCTCGCAGCATTCCAGACTATAGCTATGCCAATGCCTTCTATGTCTGCTCAGGAAGCAAGAAACAAAGGTTTCCTCAGACCTCAGGACAGAATAGTTTTCAACAGGGATTACCTCATTGGTGATGCCAAGAAAGAAGTTCTCAGGATGGCTGAAGACGGATATGTACCACCAGCATGTATGCCTGTAAAAGTTTTCGGTCAGGATGCTATGGGTGCACTTGATGCAAATATTCCTGATATGCTCGCTGGATACAAGATTGCTCCTCACATCTCTACAGTTGTAAGACGTGTTGGTTATGTAATCTCCGGTGGTACAGCATACAAAGGGGAAGAGATCTCTGAAGATGCAATGCTTACACTCGAAAGAGAAATGTTTGTTGATTGCTGGAAAACAGAGGGCTCACAGAAGATGGCTGAGCATATGGCTACTAAAGGGAAGCCGCTCTTCATCTAATTCTTACAAAACTTTAATTTTGCACAAATCAGGGAACATGTCCAAGGGCATGTTCCCTGTAAAAATTTCAGGAGGTTCACATATATGAGAGAAGCATATATTGTAGAAGCAACCAGAACACCAGGATGTAAAAGAGCAAAAGGTCTCCTCGCACAGACAAGGCCGGAAGATCTACTCGTAACAACACTTAAAGCAACTATGGAAAGATCTAAAGTTCCAATGGAAGCAGTTGAAGATTTTATGTGCGGTTGTGCGTTCCCGGAAGCAGAACAGGGGATTAACATTGCACGTATTACTGCTCTTATGGCTGGTTTCCCTATTACATCTTGCGGTGCTACTGTAAACAGGTTCTGTTCATCAGGACTTGAAGCTCTTGCTATTTCAGCTTTCAAAATTCAAGCTGGTATGATGGATGTTGCAATGGGCGGCGGTGTTGAGTCTATGTCTATAGTTCCTATGGGCGGAAACCTTCCAAGGCCTCACCCGGAATGGGCAAAAAAAGACTACACAGTTTACATGTCAATGGGTATAACTGCTGAAAACGTAGCAAGAAGATATGATATTACCCGTCAGGATATGGACTATTTTTCACTCCATTCACACATGAAAGCTGCTGACGCTCAGAAAAACGGTTATTTCACAGAGATAGCTCCTGTTGATGCATATAAATTTGTTAAACAGGCTGACGGATCTTTCAAAAAAGAGACATACAAAGTTGATTATGATGACGGTGTAATGGCTGATGCAAGTCTTGAGAAGATGGGAAAACTTAGAGGCGCATTCTCTGCTCCTATTCCTAATGTTCCTAACTCAGGTACAGTTACAGCTGCTAACTCTTCACAGACAACTGACGGTGCTGCAACTAACCTTATCATGAGCAAAGAAGCCTGTGAAAAATATGGTGTAAAACCGAAAGTTAAACTTGTTGGTTATGTAGTTGCCGGTTGCAAACCTGACGAAATGGGTGTTGGACCTAAATATGCAATTCCGCTACTTTTCAAAAAAACCGGCATGACAATGGATAAAATCATTAAAGACGGTCTTATTGAGCTTAATGAAGCGTTCGCATCACAGTCTATCCACTGTGCGCGTGAACTCGGAATAGCTGACAATAAATACTGGGAATTCGGAAGCAAAGATGCATTTATAAACGTTACAGGTGGCGCTATAGCTCTTGGACACCCGCTGGGATGTACAGGTTCTAAAATATTCGCTACACTCGTAAGCAACATGCAGAGACTCGGCAAGAAATATGGTGTTGAGTCTATGTGTATTGGTGGCGGTATGGGTGCTGCTGCTCTCTTCGAACTTTGCGACTAATTTTCAGTCTTGTAAAATTCGATATATCTTTGAAAAGCCGGTCGAAAGACCGGCTTTTTTTATGCAATTATTTAAGGGTAAAAAAAATCAGTATCNNACCGGTTTGAATACTGATTTTCAGAATTTATATAATTTAATGGAGGATATTCTTTTTAAAGACCGTACTGATACTTTACTGTAGCACTGACACTTAAATTTCCCCTGCCGGTTACAGCAGGACGTTTCACTGCATTTGATGACGCAGCTACCGCGTTCAGTGCTGTTTTATCAAGAAGCTTATCACCTGAGGAACGGAGTACAGTAATTCCGGTAAAACTTCCATTTCCTGTAATCACAAATCCAATTGTAACATTCCCTATAAGCCCGTAATATGCGGCTTCAGAAGGTGTGAATTTTCTTTTATCTATCTCTTTTCTTATCAATTCAAGATAACTGTTAACAATTCTGTTTTTATCATAGGATTTATAGTATCCTCCGGCGGAAGATTTCTCTTCAGGGACAGTTATCTGCTTCTGTTGTTTTATTGCCTTTTCAGGGATTATCCTTTTCGCATCAGGGATGAAAGTAACAGGTATTTCAATCCACTCACTCCCCTCTTTTTCCACAGAAAAATTAACTTTAAAAAGATAGAGATGAATCAAAACAGAAAAAACTACTGCTGCTATAAAAAAACGGTTCTCTTTCAGATTCATTCTTTCCTCGGATCGGTCGCGATCACAAGATCGTAAAAACCGTATTGCCTCGCTGTATCCATAACATTAACGAATGTTCCGAAGGTTGTTTTTCTATTTGCCTTTAAAATTATTGAGGAAATTCTTTCATTCTCAGGTTTTGCTCTCTCTGCCTCAAATATTCTTTTAAGCCTTATTTCATCAATCACTGCATCATTAAATATAATCTTTTCATTTTCATCAATGATTATCTCCCAGCTTTTTGCAGGCATCTTTTCAGCAGTTGATGCCTCCGGAAGTTTCAGATCAATCCCCTTCACTGTAATTACGGCAGTTATAAGAAAAAATATTATAAGATTGAATATTATATCGATGAGAGGTGTAAGGTCAACACCAACCTTTTCATCGCTGTTCTGATTGCCGGTGAATCTAACCATTACGCACGCTCTGTTTTTTTAAGAACCATAATCAGGCGTGAAACCTTCTGCTGCATTGCGTGAGATATTTTTTCAACTGTCCTGTTGAAAAAATGATATATAAGGATAACGGGGATAGCAATCATCATACCTGCCGCAGTGGTTATCAATGCCTCCCAGATACCCCCTGCGAGAATGGAAATATCAGCAGCATTCCCTGCATTTGCGACCTTATTGAATACTTTGATCATTCCAAGAACTGTACCGAGCAGCCCCATGAGCGGGAGCGCCGATCCGAGAACTGAAAGGAGGTAGAGCCTCCGTTTTAGATAAAAAAGAATCTCCTCTCCGGATAGTAATGCCGCTTCCTCCATATCATGTTCATTATTCTCTTTAAGAGCAGATATAAAAAGTTCTGCAAATATCGATTTTTCATTCTGCATTAAAATCAGAGCTTTTTCTCTGCTCCCCTCTTCTGCGAGGGAAAACATTTCTGTTATTTTCCCTTTCTCCAGAAATTTTGTTTTAATAAAAAAAATATATATTCTGTCAATTATAACCGCAGTGGCTATTACAGATGAAAGGAGTATGGGGTACATCATTATACCCCCTTTACCAAACAATTCTATCATGACATCTCCTGTTTTTTTTAAAAATATTTGCTCGAATTTTTATAGCACCAAATAACAGAATTATAGCATTTCACGAAATATTCAGACCCTGTCATTCCGGCTGGAGTGACAACGGAATGCCGGAATCTCAATGTAAAACAAATTTACACTGTT
>DINC01000008.1:0-6333 GCA_002425885.1 Spirochaetia bacterium UBA5550
TGATGTGGGTTCGAAATGACATACGGTGAGTTTTAAAGAAAATACAGTGAGTTCGAAATGACATGCTGTGAGTATTGTTCCTGAAAATCTACTCCACATTCCGGGCAGAATAAATCCATCGAACCAAGGAGCGTACAGGACGTACGCGACCGGCGAGAGCGACACGGATGTCGCTTTGAGCCTGCAACAGTATTGGTATAGCAAGACATCGGAAAATTTCTGTTACAAATAATATTATCACACAAAAAGTATTGGCTGCATAAAGAAGCCGCTCCGGCACATGAGGAGCAGGCTCTCTGCCGCCTGAAGAGCCGCGGGGTTCGCGAAGGGGGGCTCGGCAGCCCCCCTTGCAGCAGAAAGTAAAGGTATGACTAAAATAAATAAAAAATAGACCCCCCCGCCGGAGTTTATCCCCGTGCAGACGGGGACGGGGGTGACAGATGAGAAAAAATCCCGGGAATATACCCTCATCAATTCGTAACAAGAGGTTGCAACCCCTTGTTACGGCAATCGTATATAGATCAGCAATTCATAATGATACTTGACTATAACAATAAAGGAGATTAAACTAATGAATAGTTTTGCGGAGGCAGGTATGAACGTAATAAAAATTAATAAACGTATAGAATCCAATGACATACATATCGAAGGTCTGGAAAAATATATAGGGAAGGATGCGGAGATTATTGTACTGATAGACAGCGAGCAGGTTTCATCCTGGCCGGACAATTTTTTTGATGAAACTTATGGCTCAATACCTGATTTTCCTGAACGTGGTCCGCAGGGTGATTTTGAAAAGAGAGAATCGCTATGAAATATCTGCTTGAATGAAGAAGCTCAAATTTTTTGAGTATTGGAGTAATTCAGGTGTTAAATATTTTTCTGAGGTTATAATGGGGACTTTTAAAATTTTTTCTTCATCATCTTTCATGATACCATCTGTGTCTGCAATATATCTTGCTGATCTTGGTGAAGCCAGGGGGAGACAGGAGCTTTATACACGGCAATCACCTCAAAAACTCAAGGTATTAAAGGAACATGCTTTAATTGAAAGTGCTGTCTCTTCAAATCGTATTGAGGGAGTTACGATTGAACGGTCACGGGTGGCCACTGTTGTTTTCGGAAAATCCGTATTAAAAGACCGCGATGAGGAGGAGGTGCGTGGATATAAAAATGCATTGAAGCTTATCCATGAAAAGGGGGCCGGATTACCTGTAAGTGAGGAGACTATTAAACACCTGCATTCTATGTCGCGATCAGGCTCAGGTGATGCAGGTCTATATAAACAGTCTGACAGTGATATTATTCAAAAATACTCTGACGGAAGAGAACGTATAAGGTTTAAAACTGTATCTGCGGCAAAAACACCGGAAGCTATGAAAGAGCTTGTTTCTTTATGGAATGATAACCTGTCACGGGAGCTTGTGCCTGATTTGATCCGCCTTGCCGCATGGAATTTTGATTTTTTGTGTATTCATCCCTTTCGTGATGGCAACGGCCGTGTATCATGGCTTTTACTTCTGCTCCAGCTCTATCATCTCGGATACGAGGTTGGAAGATATATAAGCCTTGAGAGGATAATCGAAGAGACTAAAGATCGTTATTATGAAACTCTTGAAATCAGTTCAGACGGCTGGCATAAAGATAAACACGATCCCTGGCCATATATAAATTACATACTTTATACAATTAAAACAGCATGTAATGAATTTGAAGCGAGAGTTTCCGGCATCTCTTCTCCGCGAGGATCAAAAAGTATAATGGTTGATGATGCGATTAAGTCGTTTACAGGTGAATTTTCCATAAGTGAAATAATAGATAAATGCCCGGGCGTGAGTATTGATATGGTGCGAAAAATATTTAAAGAGAAGCAGAAGTCCGGTGAACTTGTCTGCAAAGGCAAAGGACGTGATGCAAAATGGTATAAAAAGTATTAATATGGTAATACCCATTTAATTGGGTACTAAATTAGGTAATAACCCTTCAGGGGGGCTGCCAAGGCTCTCTGCCGCCTGAAGGACAAGGATGTCCGGGAGCGGCCTGTATCCTGTCGGCATCAGAGCCTCCTGATGCGATTATTGCAGAAGAGAAATTCATCCGGTATCTTCTTGTTAAAAGATATTATGATGATAAATTCGATTATCTTAAGACAGCCGGTGTATGGCTTAAAAGAAAAGTTGACGGATTGTTTCAATTTATACTCTTATCCCAGGGAAGAGGAGATGATATGGAACTGTATCAGAAGGTATCATTATTGCAGGATATAGATGAGTACGGTTTAAAGAAAGGTGATGTTGCTACACTGGCGGATTTCATTGAGCATCCCGGCAACGATGAGAAAGGTTGTGTTCTTGAAATATTAAATGCTCTCGGCGAAACAATAGATGTAATTACTGTTCCGGTTTTAATTCAATTAAATAGCAGGTTGCAACGATGAAATCTTTTTTTATCGCTATATCATGTCTGATAATATTTTTCTCTGCATTAATTCCTGTAAAGGCGGACACAGATGAAAATAACGGCGATACTCTGACAGAGAATAACGCAGTTATTAATGTATATGCGGCTTATGATGTCTTTTACTGGACGATTGAATCCAGTATATTCCAGGAGATTATTTATGATAATGATCCTTACAAGGTAAAGCAGATTGGTATAAGGACATCCGCCTCTTTTGTTTCACTTGGACTTGAATATTCCAATACAACATTTTCATTGAATGATAATCCTCTATTCGGCAATGGTAATGATGATAGTAATCATTTTGCTGAAATGATAAAACTGTTTAATCAAATGAGGTTCGGTGATTTTTCTCTATATTTCGCAGCTTCACATCAGGAGTATGTTACCACTGCCAGTTCAGATCAGCCGGATAAAATGTATTATTATACAAAAAATGCCGGGATGATTGAACTGAAACAGGATGATGAATTTGAATGGTCTACTGAGTATACAAAATATGAGATGCGGGGTGAGTATAATTTCACCAGCGGTTCTGTTATTTTTTTGGGAGCCTCGTACATGGTGTTTGATGCACCAACTGAAGTGGAACTCAGCAAGGTTAATTCTCCTGAAACCGGGAGAATAATACTCTTTACTGAAAATGAAATAATTGATATTCACTTCGGCGGGGTAATTAAAAGACAGATAGAGGAGCATGTTTACAGTCTCTTCTCTGTATCAGGGAGCCTGTTGACTTTTTATTACCCTGAAAGCAGCTATTTTGATATTAACTATAAAAATCCTCTTTCTTTTGATTCATTCTCTATCTCGGGGGTTTATTCCATAGGGTACTCTCTCAATTTTACCGGTTCGAATTTCAGAATAGAAACCGGTATCGGAGCCGATATATCATTCACTTCATTATCATATAAGGAATGTGAAGTGAAACAGGATATGGTAACAGCAGATCCTCTTGGAGATCCATATACATTTTATGCAGGCGAACGGGTAGATCTCGATTTTGACAGAAACGAGATATTCTGGGGTTATTACATAAAAGGTTCGGTCTTCTTTTAGTGTGATAGTTTATGTAGGTCATGATCTTCTTCGCTACTTTTATACTGAAATTATCTATATAGGTGTTGAAGTTTTTACATTTCTCACTGCCGGAGTATATTCCCGCATTACAAAACCGGCCTTTTATCAAACCACGGTTTCTCCTTCTCAAGCTGCGCGGCAAGTCTGAAAAGTGTTTTATGTAGTAATTTTTATCCAACATTATTATATTGACTGAATAGAATCGTAAATTAATCTTTGCATAGTTTTTTACCTGGAGATACAATGCCGAATTCCTTCAGCATACTGCATCTATTCACCGGTAGTTTATACCTCGCAGTGAATCTGATTCTTCTGTATATTTTTCTGACTCCCCGGCGATCCCGCTTTTTTCAGGCTGCTGCATTAATAATCACCGGGCTGGTTGTTTATTATTTCTGCTACCCTTACAATGATTTATTCAATCCGCGCTTTCTGTTTCGGGACTATCTGCTGGGGACCATGTTCCTCATACCCTGTGTCCTGATATTTAAAGAATCGCTTCAGGCAAAGATCTTTGTTTTCTTTATGAATTTCTCTTTAACCCAGCTTACGTTCCTGAATTTCATATATCTGGATCACTTTATTAAAACCGGGATACCGCAGGTCTGTGTTATGATTGGACTTATTTTTGAGTTCGCAGCATTGCCATTGATAAACCGGTTTTTCAAAGCCCCTGTAAAAGATATTATCAGAACATTAAGCCGTCAGTATCCGGTGTTCACGTTATTTCCAATAATTTCTTTTCTGCTTCTTGCATATTACGCATTGCAGGGTAATTTTACTGTATCAACATTCATCACGCTGGTCTTATCAACAATGCTGATATTTTTTACTTATTACCTGATGTCTATTTCAATAACAGCCACAAGACGGCAGCAGGAACTTGAACTGATTTCGAATACAGACAGCCTTACCGGTATTTCCAACCGGAGGCATATTGAGCGGAGGATTAAAGAGGAGTTTAAACGTTATCAGAAAAACGGAATGGAATTTGCTGTTATAATAGCAGATATCGATTTCTTTAAAAATATCAATGACAGATTTGGTCATGATTGTGGTGATAAAATACTCATAGAGATTGTGAAAGACATCAGCAGATCAGTGCGGAGTAATGATACAGTTGCCCGTTGGGGAGGAGAGGAGTTTCTTATACTGATGCCTGCAACAAACGGGGATGATGCTGTAAAATCCGCCGAACGTGTCCGGACAGCAATTTTTCAACGCGGCTATAGCTTTGGTGATGATTCTATCTCCGTGACAATAACTCTTGGTGTAGCTGTTATAAATCCGATGGATGCAATATCAGATATAATAAAGAAGGCGGATATCGCGCTTTATCATGGTAAGCAGAATGGCAGGAACTGCGTTGTTATGTATGATGATGTTGAACCCGATGTTAAAAGTTCTTATGTTTAATACATACCGCTGTTACACTTTCTAACTGAAAACTTCCAGCCCGGATGAAGTATATAGAACCCCTGAAATACAGCTTCACTTTTAATATTTGACACGGCTTGTTTCTTTTTTTATAATATTTAATATAAATACATTGTGATGTCAAACAGGGAGGTAATACATGAGAGTTCTTAAAGTATTTCTTCCGGCACTATTCCTGTTATTCTTTGCCGGGAATCTGTATGCTGTTAAGTGTAGTGTTGGCGCTACGTGCTGGTATGCCTGGTGGAGCCCGATGTTTGAAGATCGGATGCTTAATATTCAGAGGTATATCGATAAAACCGGTCAGGAAATTGCTGATACCGGTAATTCAACGGATATAAATCCTTCGCTTCTCGGCGGGCCTGTTATAAGCATAGGTATAACAGAAAATTTAAGTTTTGGCAGTACTTTTGTATATGGCCCCTTTTACCGGGCCAAATCAGAATACAGCAATATTGTTATAACTGATGGTACGACCAATACCATTAAGGATTCTATGGATATCAGGAAATATGATTCTGATTCTGTCCTTAATTATCGGTTAACGGACTTTATGCATATTTTTTCCGGTTTTAAATATCAGGGATATGACTATAAGGGGAAACGTAGTCAGGTGGTCCACCCTTCGGTGGGGGTAGACAGTACATATTCAGGAGAATATTCTGTNNTGCTGTTAAGTCAAACGCCTTCGGTGCAGGTGCAGGTTTCGGTTTTGAGGTCCGTGTAATTGAAAATTTATTCAGTATAATAAATGTTTCAGGAGTTTACATGAGGTCTGAAATGACAGCCAGGGGTACTCAGGTTGTTGACGGTACACCATACTGGTTTAAAGATAAGGACAGTCTTATCTGTAATGTTTATGGTATAAATATAAATCCTCAATTGATATATCCTCTCCCTTTCGGGGATTTAACCATGGTGTTAGGTGCCAGGTATCAGTATCTTAAATATTATGTGGCTGATACAGATGTTGAACTGGAATATAATGGATTCTTCTCTCCTGATACAGAATCAAATTGCGAAAAAATGATGCAGGATGATTATGACGGTACATCTGATCAGTTCTGGGGTATTACATTTGCTGTGATTTATTCATTTAATATCTGAGTATATAGACCTGTAACAGATTCTCTTGGCATGTATGGCAGAGTTAACCTGAATTTTATATCCTTTAGTTTTAAGAAGTTACAACTCTGTTGCGTCCTGATTCCTTTGCGTTATACAAAGCCCGGTCTGCCCTGGAGTACCAGCTATTGAAGGATTCATCTTTATTTCTTTCAGATATTCCAAAGCTTGCTGTGACTGCTCCGATTCCGGGGTGGATATTTTTTTCAAGAATCATACGTATCTTTTCTT
>DINC01000008.1:6348-11978 GCA_002425885.1 Spirochaetia bacterium UBA5550
TGCCACAGAAACAGCACCTTCGGAGTTTGTGTGCGGCATTAAAATAAGGAATTCCTCTCCGCCGAACCTGATAAGAGTGTCGGAGGTACGTATAAGGCTTTTTGCAATACTCGCAGTCTGCTTCAGAACAATATCACCGGCAGGGTGCCCCATGGTATCATTTACCTGCTTAAAGTGGTCAAGGTCAAATATTGCAAGGGATACTTTTTCATCGTAACGGTCGGATTTTGTCAGTATGCTTTCTATTATTTTTTCGAGATAATGCCGGTTGTTCAGTCCTGTCAGTTTATCGGTGACAGCCATCTCCTCTGTGAGTTTTCTGAGTTCTCTCTCCTCATACATGCTGATCTGCAGCATCTTTACACCCTCAGCAAGGAGTCCTATCTCATCCGGTCTGGTAATCTCCATTGAAAGGTCCGGCAGGGTTTCACCTTTACGTATATTCTCTATGGCGATTGTAATGTTCCTCATGGGGAGGAAAAGATTGCTGCGGAAATAGAGTATTGTAAATGTGATTATACATATTCCTATAATAAACTGTATTGTTGAAAGGGCAAGGTATATCATGGCGTTCTGTTTCTGCTTTTTTATGTTTGTAATGATCGCTGATTTTATCTGTTCTCTTAAATTGAAAACAGAATCAAAAGCGGGTACTGAAAGTTCCTGAAGTTTTTTGGCACGTTGAACAGAAACATTTTTTATGTTGTTTTCTTTTATTATATCTTCAAGTTCCGGCCTGTATATTCCATAATAATTATGATACACGATGGACTCCTGACGTTTAATGCCCTGGTCATTTATCGCTGCTGATACAATTTCAATCCTGGACCAGAGATAATCCGCCTGCGCAAGGTATGTGATACACTCCCTGTGTTCGCCGGGAGCCATACATTTCCCCCTGGTGATTGATGCTGTAATCATACTGCCGCTCCGCCCTATGGTGTCACGGAATTCAAGTATATCTATGAGGTAGCGGAAATAGTTTTCGAAATTCCCGGGGAGATTTTGTCTTCTGGCAACAATATCAAGGGATTCAATAATCCTTTTAATCAGTTGAGAGGAATGATTAAACCACTCTTTTGAAAATTTTTCGTTTTTGTTTATCTCCGGAAGATCACGGTTGATAAGATCATCAGCCTGTTCCCTGAGGTTTTTGAAGTCCTGGAAAAGAAAACGGATTCCATCTGCAAGGTGCTTATCTCTCTCCTCCAGCCATAAAATTCCCTGTGCTATGAAGGTATCAACTGACTTGCGGCGGGAATCGATAAATTCCCTGTCAGCATCTGTAACAGTTTTACCGGATAGAAGGACAACATTGGTCCTGCCTCTCTCAAAAGAGAGGTCTTTCAGAGTGTTAATAAGAAAACCGGCACCGGTGCTCATCTCCATAATCTGTGCGGATTTACGGTTTTCCTGCCACGCTTTATTCAGAAGATAAAAAGAGAGTATTATAAGAACAGCGCTTGTAAGCATAATATACGCTGTCAGCTTAGTCTGTAACCTGAGATGTTTCATTCATTAACCATTAATATATTATANNTAGATTAGCTTCCAGCTCTATTCCGGTCATCTCACATAAGTTCGAAATGACAGGAGTTAACTAAATCGTTAACTGCTATAAATTAAATATAGTGCATTTCTGCCAGTAGTCAACAGAGATTTCTTATAATTTAAAAATANNATTGATATGTTTTATTTTGTTTCAGGATGCAGCTCCCCGTATATTGATCCTGTTATAGTACGGATGTTTAATCTGTAATAGTTTTGATACATAAAGGGGAGGGAGTCATGACTCTTCCATTTTCAAGTTTTCGATTATTAGTAATGCTGATACTCTTTCCGGTTTTTGCCTGGCTGATACTTTACTTTTTCGGCAAACTTGCGGGCTTCAGCATGTTTACTGCTTCTGCGGATGCTTTCGGGAGAACCTCTATGAGGGTTCTCCCTATTGTGGGGATTGTTATCTATCTTAGCGCCTATATCCTTTTTTTTGTTTTCTTCCAGAACCCCATTCAGATTTACGAGGTTAACAGAAATCATATCGGCGGCCTGCATGGCTACATGGATCACGGTTTGCAGTCGGTGTTATATAATCCATCTGAAAACAGGTATGTAAAGTATCTTCAGCTTTCACCATCTCTACCTGCATCAAAGTTCACAGACACATTTAATGTTCAGGTGCTCTATAAAGCATCCACATCTGAATACTACAACGACACAGCTCCAATGAGCCTGGGCGCAATATTAATGGAGATTATACTGGGCTCACTCATGCTTTTTATACTCTACATTATACTTTTTAATATTGCTCAAGGCTACTATGATGAGGGTAAGGGGTTGACTCACAGGCTCATAGCTTCACGGTTCCATGAGGTTACGGGGCTCTCGCCGCTTAAGGCGCTCATTGCTGTTCTTGTTCTCCTTGCTGCAATTTCACTTGCGGGGATTATATCCGTACACAGGATCGAAAGCCATTATGCGGGGCTCTATACTCCGCAGCAGGAGAAGCTGAAGAATATTCTGCTGCATAAGGTTTCACCGGGGGATACTGTGGCAGGTACAATTATAAGAAGGTTCCAGGGATGCGAAAGTCAGACTGTATCAAAAGAGGGGCCCGGTGACAGGATGCGGAGTAAAGATTCCTGGTACACTATGATGCATTATACAGTTGAATTCAGGGATCTTGTTCATATACCGGTTTATCTTGACATCGCGTACGCTGACGGATCTGCTGAGGCGAAAGAGCTTGATAAATTATTCGCTGATCGGAAAACTTATATCCCTGAACATACAAAAGAACTGAATTTTACTGTTAAAGAAGATTATTCGATTTCGCTGAAAAAACCTTAAAATGATGAAGAGGGGATAATCTCCCCTTCAATGCTGCTTTTTTCATTTATTTGCATCCGTTTTCCGGGAATAAATTAAGTTCCGGGAAAGTAAAAATTACAGGGGTACATGTCCCTTTCTTAAGTTCTGTCCTGAAGCATTTGAATTTTTTCCCTGCTGTTATCCCGTTCTTTTTTACCCATGCAAGAGATGGATTGATGCCGTCATTTATCTTCAGTTCTGCTCCTGAATCGGGGCGGTTTGTGAATATATAACTCTTCCTGTCAGATATATTAAGCGGAGTGAAATCAAAAATAATCTTCTGCGGGCTGTCCGGGCAGTTATACTCTGATGCGGGCGCTGGTTTAATTGATTTGATTACCGCGTAACCTTCATACTTTACATATTCGCAGGCGCCGCCTTGTTTTTCACTCTTACCTGCTTTATTGCTGCAGCATGAAATGTTCATCATGACCAATGCAGCAATCATTAATGTAAAGACGTTAAATTTTTTCATAACATTATTCTCCTTTTTCAGCATGCCATGTCCGGGAATTATCCGTTTTATGTAATCTCCCACGTGGGAATTAATCAAAACTACATAAATGATTTTAACTCTGCAAGTATATATTATTCTTCAGACATCCGGCGACCAGATTTATAAATCTGGTCGTGGAGTTTGCGGTAATACAGCGCCAGGGGGAGGACTGGCGCTGTAATTGAGGGTAAATTATTCAGCGTACATCGCATCAACAAGGTTTTTGTAGTTATTAAGAACCACCTTTCTTTTGATCTTAAGTGTGGGTGTAACTTCACCTGCCTCCTGTGAAAAGATCCTTGGTATAAGGGTGAACTTTTTGATCTGCTCAACCTGCCCCAGGTCCTGCTGCCGCTTATCAATTATATCTTTATATAAAGCTATAACTTCAGGTTTTGCGATAAGTTCCTCGTTTGTGCTGTAAGTTATACCGTTCTTTGCGGCCCACTCTGCAAGGTTAATAAAATCGGGTGCAATAATCGCGGCGATATATTTTTTCCCTTCACCTGCAATGGCAACGTTTTCAATGTAGTGGTCTTCACACATTAAAACTTCAATCTTCTGCGGGGCAACATTCTTCCCTCCGGCTGTAATAATGAGGTCCTTGAGCCTGTCCGTGATTGCAACAAATCCATCCTTATCCATTACACCCACATCCCCGGACTTGAACCAGCCATCCTCTGTGAATGCCTCTTTTGTTGCCTGGGGATTTTTATAGTATTCTTTAAATACGTTCGGCCCCCTGAATTGGAGTTCACCTGTGGCAGGGTCGATCCTCATCTCTGAAAGCGGAACAACTCCCCCCACTGTGCCAAGTCTGAAAACCTGGTGGCCGTTGAATATAATCCCCGGTGAAGTTTCAGTGAGCCCATAACCCTGTGTTACAAGCATACCGCAGTAGAAGAAAAACTTTTCAATTTCAGGATTGAGAGATGAACCGCCGCTCCCCACATGATGCATGTTTTTGCCGAAGAGATCCCGGACTTTGTGAAGTACCAGCTTGTCTGCTATCGATCTTTTAAATCTGAGAGAAAGCGGAGGCACATTACCGGCAAGCACCATATCCCCGGCTTCCTTTGCAACTTTAATTGACCAGAAGAATATCTTCTGCTTTTTCTCCGGAGCTTCGAGGATCTTTGTGAAAAGAGTAGAGTAAACTTTTTCAAAGAGCCTTGCAGCGTTGAACATGTGTGTGGTGTTTGCCTCCTGGATATACTCCATGACCTTTGTGTGATCATCGCAGTACCATATATGCGCTCCTGATGTGAGGAAACCGTAATTCCACGAACGTTCAAGCGCGTGGCTCAGCGGCAGCCATGAGAATGTAGAGTCATCGGGGCTGAATGGGCCCTGTGTATATTTTCCTATTGACCAGCCGTTATGCATGAAGTTTTTATGAGTGAGCACAACGCCTTTAGGCTCACCTGTTGTCCCTGATGTATATACTATTGTACAGGGATCATCATAGTGACATCGTGTTTTAATATCTTCAATCTTATCATAGTTGCCGGCTTTCCTCCCCATATCAAGGAAATCATTCCACATCATTACACGCGGGTCATTGTGGATTTTCGTGCCCCGGTGAAAAACGACTATCTTTTCAAGGCCCGGGCATTTATCTAAAAGCGGGTATCCCCTGTCGTACTGTGCCTGTCCCGCAAGGAAAAGGATTTTCAGGCCGGAGTGATTTACGATAAACTCAGTCTCTTTTGTTGAATTGGTAGGATACACCGGAACATCAATAGCCCTGATAAGCATTGACCCGAGGTCCGCTATATGCCACTCGGCCCTGTTGTTTGAAAATATCCCGACTCTGTCACCTTCTTGTATGCCTGACTCAAGTAGTGCTGAGGCAACAGCGTGCATCTGCTCTGCAAGCTGGTTCCATGAAGTCTCCTGCCAGCTTCCGTAAGCCTTGTCGTGGAGAACGGCTCTGTCTCCGAATTTTTTTGCAAGATCAATCATGCAGAGTGAATGATGTTTCTGCCTCTCCAGCACCTCCTGGAATTCCCTTTCGAGCTCTGCTTTTTCCGCTTTGAATTTTTCTGTAAGGTTGACTGTATTCAACCTGTTTCTGAATTTGTAGCCCACGTCTTATTCCCCCTTGTAGCGAATTTAACTTCAAATCGCTGCTCCCTTCGGGGTTGAGAATTCTATTTTTATTTGTATTTCAGATAGACTCTATTGTTTTATACACTCTTTTTAAAAAAGCAACCAAAAAATAAGCATATTTTCTGATTGTATATAAAATGCGGAATATTTT
>DINC01000007.1:0-7147 GCA_002425885.1 Spirochaetia bacterium UBA5550
AAACAAAAAAAAAGATTTACAAATTAAATACCTTTGTTTAGGGTCTGAGAGAACAAAAATCCGCAACAGGATAATTTGTTTGTGTGTGTTTTAACAAAAAGAAAAATATAAATAAATAAAAAACAAAAATAACTCAAACATTGTCGGTTAAGCCATAACTGGTTATATATAANNTAAACAAATATATATATACGATATGAGGTTGTATCCTTATGGTTCATTTTGTACAATTACTAAATACTATCGTAACATCTAAAGCTGAGGCGCATGCCTGCGGCGAAGATTCGATGTACGATATCGTAATCAGTCATGTAACAGATCAGCCTTTCCTATATCATGTTACACCTCACGGGATATCAGAGATTTTTGGTAATCTGATATTTAAACTGAATACTTTACTTGGTTTTCATGTTCCTGATGCAACACCGGTAACTGAGTGCCTCCACGGTCATGCTGCTGAAGTAATTCTTGCAACACCTGTAAAGCTGCTCGGTATATTTGATCTCAGGATAACCAAGTGGGTTATTATGCTCTGGGTAACAATGCTTTTTTGCGCTCTTGTTTTTATTCCGCTTGCAAGAAAAATTAAGAATTCACCGATGGGATCAAAATCAAGATGGGTAAACCTCTGGGAATCTCTTATTGGTTTTGTGCACGATGAAATTGTTGAACCGAATTTTGAGCATGATTATGCTAAAAAAGCAATGCCTTATTTCTGCACAGTATTCTTCTTTATCCTTTTTGCGAATTACCTGGGCCTTATACCGGGCTTAGCAACAGCAACCGGTAACCTCGCTGTAACAGCAGGTATGGCTGTATTTACTCTTTTCGGTATGTTCGCAGTAGGTACAATTAAGCAGGGACCTCTCTGGATATTCTCCGGAATAGTTCCTCATGGTATACCATTTCTTATGTATTTCCTGTTATGGCCTATAGAGGTTATGGGTCTTATTATTAAGCCTTTTGCCCTGACAGTCCGACTTTTTGCCAACATGACAGCAGGTCACATAGTTATCATCATCTTCCTTTATCTGGTTATGATGTTTCAGAGCTATCTTGTTGGTGTGGGTTCAGTATCACTTTCGCTGATTATTTATCTGCTTGAGCTTCTGGTTGCTTTCATTCAGGCATATATCTTTACATCACTGTCAGCAATGTTTATTGGATCATCGATGCACGCTCATTAAATCTGTAAATTTTTACAGATTAAAANNGAAGAGTTAAGTAAATTACAATTAATAATGCTTAACAAAAACACAAAAATTTCAGGAGGAATTTAATGGAATATTTGGGAATGTCGTATCTAGCAGCAGGTTTAGGAGCAGGTCTTGTTGTTGTTGGTGCAGCTCTTGGTATCGGTAAACTCGCAGCCGGTGCACTCGAAGGTATGGCTCGTCAGCCTGAAGTAAGTGGTGACCTTAGAACAGCGATGATTATTGCTGCGGCTCTTATCGAAGGTTTCACATTCTTTGCTCTTGTTGTTACTTTCATGCTCGCTACACAGGCGCCTAAAGAAATGCCAGAGTCAAACAGACCGGCACCGGCCGCAACAACAGAAGCTGCTAAGTAATTTTCGGTAGTCAGTTATGCTGGAAATACTAGAAAAGGGTTTGCTAAGGGTTGAACCGGGTCTGCTTTTATGGACTATCATAACATTTGTAGTGTTACTGGTAATCCTCTGGAAAGCAGCCTGGAAACCTGTGGTGGAAGCGCTTGATGCCAGGGCAGAAAAGGTGCGCAGCGACATCGAAAACGCTGATAGATCCAGACAGGAAGCTGAAAAGCTTCTGGCGCAGCACAAATCAATGATGGATAACTCTAAAAACGAAGCTGCCAAGATTATTTCTGACAGTAGAGTTGATGCGGAAAGAGTTAAAAATGAAATCATTGAAAAAGCAACTGCTGACGCAAGGGATCTTTCAGAAAGAACAAAGAAAGAGATCGAGCTTGCCAAGGATAGAGCATTAGCTGATATCAAGGCCGAGGTTGTTAATCTTTCAACAGAAATAGCTGCGAAGATAATTAACAAGAACCTTAATCCTGATGATCAGAAAGCTCTTGTAGAAGAGACTCTTAATAAAGTTAGAACAGTTCAGTAACCTGAACTTNNAAGAAAGAGAAAGGTAATCAAAGTGGCTGCTAATGATATTGCTCGAGTTTATGCTAATTCAATTTTTGATATAGCAAAAGAGAAGAATATCCTCCCGCAGGTTGAAGAGGAATTAAAAGCTGTTTCTGATATAATTGCGGAGGATGAAACTTTCAGAAACTATTTGAATACTCCTGGTATTTCTAAAGATATCAAGAAGGAGTTTATTGATAAAGTCTTAGCCGGTAAAATATCTGAATATATTGTAAATTTGATAAAATTATTAATTGATAACAGTCGGCAGACTATGATTAACGAAATCTACGAAGCCTTTGTGGAATTGAATGATATAGCTAATAATAGACAGAGAATTACAGTTATAACTCAATCAAATCTCAACGCTACTTTGCTTGACAAGATCAAACTTGAAATCGGTAAAAAACTGGGTAAAGAAATTATTGTAACTGAGCAGGTTGATGAATCGATATTGGGTGGTATCATTATTAAAATAAACGACCTTGTTATAGATGGATCTTTAGCAAAGGGATTGAAGAATATAAGACGAAATCTATTAAATAGTAAAGTCAGGAGTGAAATGGCTTATGAAGATTAAAACGGAAGAAATTAAGTCAATTATTAAAAAGGAGATTGAGGGATATAAGTCTGAACTCGATGTCAGCGAGGTTGGTACTGTTATACAGGTTGGTGATGGTATCGCCAGAATTCATGGTCTCACAAGTGCGATGTCAGGTGAGATGCTTGAGTTCGAAAATGGAGTTCAGGGAATGGTTCTTAACCTTGAAGAAGATTCAATCGGTTGTGCTATTCTCGGTGATTATCTTGCAATCCAGGAAGGGGATTCTGTTAAGAGATTAAACAGGGTTCTTGCAGTTCCGGTAGGCGAAGAACTTCTCGGACGGGTAGTTTCTCCACTTGGTGAACCGCTTGACGGCAAAGGACCTCTCAATCTAACTAAATTCAGACCCCTTGAATTTGTTGCTCCCGGTATAGCCGACAGGCAGCCTGTTCATGAACCTATGCAGACTGGTATCAAATCTATTGACGCCATGACTCCTATAGGAAGAGGGCAGAGGGAGCTTATTATCGGTGACAGAAAAACCGGTAAAACAGCTATAGCTGTTGACGCCATTATTAACCAGAAAGGGAAAGGCGTTATATGCGTTTATGTTGCAATAGGACAGAAAGCTTCAACTGTTGCGTCTGTTGTTGAAAAACTTCAGGAAAAAGGTGCAATGGAGTATACAATTGTTGTAGCGGCAGCTGCATCAGACCCGTCACCGGTTCAGTACATAGCTCCATATGCAGGTTGTGCAATGGCTGAATATTTCATGTATGAAAAAGGTGGCCATACACTTTGCGTTTATGATGACCTTTCAAAACAGGCAAATGCTTACAGGGAACTTTCACTCCTTCTCAGAAGGCCTCCAGGAAGGGAAGCGTATCCGGGAGATATTTTTTACTGTCACTCAAGGCTTCTTGAGAGAGCAGCGAAACTTTCAGATGAGATGGGCGCTGGTAGTTTAACAGCTCTTCCAATCATTGAAACACAGGCTGGTGAGGTTTCTGCATATATTCCGACAAACGTTATTTCAATTACTGACGGTCAGATATATCTGCTTCCTAACCTTTTTGCATCAGGTGTAAGACCAGCGGTTGACGTAGGTATTTCAGTATCACGGGTTGGTGGTAATGCCCAGATTAAGGCAATGAAAAAATATGCCGGTTCTCTAAGGCTTGATCTTGCACAGTTCCGTGAACTTGAAGCGTTTGCACAGATGGGTACTGAACTTGACCCTGCAACTCAGAAACAGCTTGATCGTGGTATGAGGCTTGTTGAAATATTGAAGCAGGAACAGTATGTTCCTATGGATGTTGCTGAACAGGTTGCTATCATATTTGCTGGTACCCAGGGTCTTGTGGATAAAGTTCCTGTAAAACAAGTTAAAGATTTTGAAAAGAAATATATCAGACATTTAAATGATTCTCATAGCAATGTGCTTAAAGAGATTCGTGAAACACGTGAATTGAAGGGTGTTGATGAATTAACTAAGATTACAGCAGAATTTGTTGAAAAGTATCTCGATTCACTAAAATAAAAGTTGAGGATTGAGCTGTGGCTAATCAAAGAGACATTAAGAGAAGAATAAAATCCGTCGGTAATACTAAAAAGATTACCAGCACGATGGAGATGGTAGCTACTTCTAAGATGAAGAAGGTTCAGGAACGTCTGAATCAGTCGAAACCTTACGAAGTGAAAGTTAATGAGATTATAAAAAATCTCATGGCTGCCGGTTTTTCAACCATTCATCATCCTCTTTTCAGAGAAGTTGCTCAACCTTCAAGATGTCTTATACTTCAGGTAACCGGTAATAGGGGACTCTGTGGTAGTTATAACACGCGTGTTATTGATAAGACTATCTCTTTTAAAGAGCAGCTTGAATCTGAAGGTAAAGAAGCATTACTTTACGTTATAGGAAAAAAGGCGACATCGTTTTATAATTTTATAAAAACACCGATGTTTAAAGTGGGGCTTAACGCTGAAGATAAATTCAGTTTTGATGATGCAGCTAAAATTGGGGAGGAACTAACTAAACTTTTTATCAGTGGTGAAGTTCATGAAGTTTATGTTTCTTATACCAAAGTTTTTTCATCTGCAAATCAGAAGCCGGAAATTATAAAATTATTACCGATTGCTCCGGAAATGGAAATCGATCATGATGTATTGCCGGCAGCTAATATGGATTATATATTCGAACCAAGTCCTGCTGACATTTTTTCCTACATTCTGCCTCTTTATCTTAAAGTAAAGATTTTTACCTGTTTCCTGGAGGCATCATATTCAGAGCAGTTTTCCCGTCGTGTTGCTATGAAAAATGCTACTGACGCGGCGAAAGAAATGATCAAAGAGCTGACGGTTACTTATAACAGGGTAAGACAGGATAAGATTACGACAGAGATTTCTGAAATTGTAGGGGGAGCAGCAGCTCTCGAATAATAAAAGGTTGATAGAAATTAACGTAATTTAAGGAGTAGTTTTATGAGTGAAAATATCGGGAAAGTTATACAGGTAATAGGCTCTACTCTTGATGCTGAATTTCCTGAAGGCAAACTGCCTGCAATCTATAACGCTCTTATTATTAACACTGAAGTTATGGGTGAAAAGATAAGGCTCGTTACAGAAGTTCAGCAGCACCTTGGCGGAAATAAAGTTAGAGCGGTTGCTCTTGCCTCTACAGATGGTATAAAACGTGGGGATAAAATAGTTGATACTGGTGCAGCTATTTCGGTTCCGGTAGGTCCGGAAACTCTCGGAAGGATCTTTAACCTTCTTGGAGAGCCTGTTGATAAAAAAGGTCCTGCAAACGCAAAAGAATTCAGGCCTATTCATCAGGAGCCACCTAAGTTCGAAAATCTCGAACCGAAAACTGAACAGTTCGAGACAGGAATCAAAGTTATCGACCTTCTCGCACCTTACATCAAAGGTGGAAAAACCGGTCTCTTCGGCGGTGCCGGAGTTGGTAAAACTGTTATCATCATGGAGCTCATCAACAACGTTGCGCAGCAGCATGGTGGTTATTCAGTTTTTGCCGGTGTTGGTGAGAGAACAAGGGAAGGGAATGACCTCTGGCTTGAAATGACTGAGTCAGGAGTTATAAATAAAGCATGTCTCTGCTATGGCCAGATGAATGAGCCGCCCGGAGCGAGACTCAGGGTTGCGCTTTCAGCTCTGACAATGTGTGAATATTTCAGGGATATGTCAGGAAGCGATGTTCTTCTCTTCATTGACAATATATTCAGGTTTTCTCAGGCAGGTTCTGAGGTATCAGCTCTGCTCGGTCGTATGCCGTCAGCTGTTGGTTACCAGCCTACACTTGCTACTGAAATGGGTAAACTTCAGGAGAGGATTACATCAACAAAAGGGGGGTCAATTACATCAGTTCAGGCTGTTTATGTTCCTGCTGACGACCTTACAGACCCTGCTCCTGCTACAGCATTTATTCACCTTGATGCACAGACAGTTCTTTCAAGGCAGATTGCGGAGAAGGGGATTTATCCTGCGGTTGACCCGCTTGAGTCCTCATCAAGGCTTCTCGCTCCTGAACTTGTTGGCGAAGAGCATTATGGTGTAGCAATGGACGTTAAGAGAATTCTTCAGAGATATAAAGATCTTCAGGATATTATCGCAATTCTCGGTATGGATGAGCTTGCAGAAGATGATAAACTTCTTGTTCAGAGAGCAAGGAAGATTGAAAGATTCCTGTCTCAGCCATTCTTTGTAGCTGAACAGTTCACAGGTATGGCGGGAAAATATGTTAAACTTGAAGATACAGTAAAAAGTTTTAAAGCTGTTATCGCAGGTGAATACGATGAACTTCCGGAACAGGCTTTCTATATGGTTGGTACAATTGAAGAGGCTATAGAAAAAGCTAAGAAACTAACAGGAAAATAGCAATGGAACGAGTAATCAATTGCAGCATACTAACTCCTGAAAAGCAAATTTATGAAGGTCAAGTAGGTTTTGCTGTCGTTCAGGCTCATGATGGTGAGATGGGTTTCCTTTATGGCCACTCACCTCTGATTTCTAAACTTGGTATAGGTGAAGTCAGACTGAATAATCCGAAAAGCGTTGATTACCTTGTAATTGAAGGCGGGGTTGTTGAGATTAAGGACAACAGACTGATAGTTTTAGCCGAAAAAGCCTTTAAAAAAAGTGATTTGAGCGCACAGGAACTTGAAAGTAAAATGAAGGAACTNNGAAGGAACTTGATGCTCAGATGAATCAGATGGATAAATTTTCTGAAGAAAAGTTTGAACTAAAGCTTGAAAAAGACAAACTTAAAGTCAGACTTAAGGTTGAATAAAGATAGAATTATTAGCAGATTAATAAATTTTAAAAAAAGGAATGCAGAATATGCATTCCTTTTTTATTTTTATCGTTGAAATATGCCGATAATTAATTGATACGTTTATCTTCAGATAAACCTGTCAATTAGATCGTTGCAGATTAATTGTTCTTAAAAGTTTCTAATAATGAGT
>DINC01000007.1:7195-8357 GCA_002425885.1 Spirochaetia bacterium UBA5550
ATAATGAGTGAAAAAACAATAAATAATACACTATCAGAAAAATTGAAGGAAAAAGTAGGCCACAAAATTCCTGACGATTTTGATCTCAGCTCAATAGGCAAAATTGATTTGCGTGAAGCTGAAAAAATAGCTAATGAAGAAATTATATTTCTGTCAGAGGATGACCTTATTGATGGTCTTGAGGATTTTGAGCTTATACCTGTTAGATCTTCTGACAAAAAATATCCTTCATTTGTAGAAGAGACTGAGATTAAAGATGATTCAGTAAATGAAACTTTACTTAAAGCTGATATTTCTGATGAAGTTTTATTTGAAGATTTCAGTACGGTAAACGAAGAACCGGAAATTGCTGTTTCTAATGAGTTTATTCCGGAGGCGGAATTTGCTGAAAACAGAATAAATCCGTCAGATGCTGGAGATGTTGAAGAGGTAATCTTAGAGGTACCTGTTTATGCTGTTGAAGAAGACGTTGTTGGACGGGATAATCTTGAAAATGATACTATCGACGAGACTGACGAATTTATAGCAGCAGACGATACTGATGTTATTGAACTTGATCTTGATGAAATGATGTCAGAAGAATCATCAAAACAGGTAATCAGTAATGAATCTGAAATACTCAAACAGCGGATTGATGAAGGTGATTTTGACCATCAGCTTGATGATATAGTAAAAACAGTAAAGATTGACGATGACTATGAATATATCCCCGGTATATATGATGATTCTACCCTTAATAATAACATTAAATTTATTGACGACAGCTATGTTGGAAAGAAAACCAGGGACTTAACTCCTGTATTCGAGAGTGATCCTCTTACTGAAAATCTTGTACGAATGGTTGATGTTTCTGACGGAAAGCTCCAGATAATTGATGAAATTGCTGAATTCCATGAACGAATTGAATATATACTGGATGACAGTAAAACTTATGATGCAGAAAGTCTTGCTCTTTTATTTAAAGAAGAACGATTTATGGACGATTCTGATTTTGATTTTATTGANNGTTTATATACAGGAGATAGATGAGTATCTTAGATCCCGTGAATCTTCAAGCGGCAGTGAAGTTTATGAGATACTTGGCCTTTTACCGGAAGAAATTCATGATATCGATGAAAAACTATTCGGGGATTATTATAAGGAATTAGATGATGAATATGAA
>DINC01000010.1 GCA_002425885.1 Spirochaetia bacterium UBA5550
AAATAACCGCAGGAGATAAGAATTATTTATTCCGCTGTGTAAGTAAAAGTACCCTTTGAAAGGTATACAGGCTGGTAAACCGGTTCTTTTGTTACACTGTTACCTTTTATAACTTTTTTATATTTCATAAATTTATCCCGCAAAACAACAACCTGTACCTCATGTGAACCGGATGATACCGTATCAAGAGCATTACTTATTGCTCCCCTGAAATCATCATCACCTGTATTACGTATATATACCTGAATCTGATCCCATGAAGGTTCAGGCAGAGCCCGTCCGGTATATTCACCATTCCATATTACCTTTCCGTCAACCCACAGGTGTATATGGCACGTTTCACCATTCTTAAAATTTCCCACAGCTTTGGGGAAATAGCACCTGGCAAAAATTTTATCACCCGATGTAAAGCTGGTTTTCAGTTGTGCGGAGCTCTCTTTACCCTTCTCTATCGCAGAAGAAGCGAAAACTATATTTGCAATCCCCTTGTTATCGACCTTTTTTAAACTTTTCCCGAAGAGCATCCCCCCGGCAGCTACAGCAACACAAACTTCTGAAACAAAAATATACCGCTTCATAAAACCTCCATAATTATCATTCATTTATTGTTTTTTATAAATTATTTCAGAAAACAGAGATAAACAATAAAAAGTTAACTCTATCCGGAGTAATAAACAATACCGCAGGCCTCTTTAAGTTTTTTTTGAGTTTAAAAAAAACTGGTATAAAAAAAGTGATCGTTTATTATCTTTTAAATACGGGGGAAATTGTGCAGAGAAAAAAGATATTCTGCTTTGGTGATTCCAACACCTGGGGCTGCAATGCCATTGACAGCACGCGCTTTGATGAGTTTACCCGCTGGCCGAAAGTTCTTGAGACAAGTCTTGGCGAACGCTTCTTCATTATCGAAGAGGGACTTAACGGCAGGACACTCCTTAACCTTAATCCTGAGCAGAGAGAAGCTGGCGGAATATCGTGGATCGAAAGAGCTGCCGCACCTCATGTCCCGATAGATATCGTAATAATAGCTCTGGGAATGAACGATGTATTTGATCAGTCAGAAATATCTCTCTCTGCAATCGCTGAGGGGATGAAAACCCTCATTAGTAAAATCCGTGAAATGCATAAATCAGCACATCACCTTATGCCGGAAATAATTCTCATAGGTTCGCCGCATATCGACAGAAATTTTGACGGAGCCCGTTTTTTTGAACTCCAGATAAATAAGATGATCGCACTGGGGCCGCTTTACAAAAATATCGCGAAGGAGGAAGCGGTTCGTTTCTTCGATGCGCCGCTTTTCATTAAAACTGCAGGGATTGACTGCTCCCATATAGATGGAGACAACCACAGGATTTTAGGCCGTGAATTAGCCCGTTTTATAACGGAGTTTCTTCCATGAAAATCGATCCCATTCTTCGCAGGAGTGATCTACACATAATCTTCTGTGTAACATTGATCGCTGTAATGGAGGTCTCTGTAATTTCACCTGTACTTCCCGCAGTAGCAACAGCTCTCCGTTTAACCTCCCGTGAGGCGAATCTGCTAATTGTCGTATTTACACTTCCGGGGATATTCCTCTCTCCGCTCATGGGGATACTTGCCGACAGGTTCGGAAGAAAAAAAGTGCTTATACCTTCACTTCTGGTTTTCGGCTTCTGCGGGAGTGCCTGCTTCTTCGTAGACAGCTTCGGGATGCTCCTTTTACTCCGCTTTATGCAGGGGGCAGGCTCTGCCTCCATAGGTTCACTGAACCAGACAATTATCGGAGACCTCTTTCCCGGCAGGGAGAGAATCAGGGCAATGAGCTATAACAGCTCAATAGTATCAATCGGAACAATGATATATCCCGCAGTCGGCGGAGCTGTTGCACTTTTAGGATGGCATTACCCTTTCCTCGTTGCATCTCTGGCTTTCCCCGTGGCTCTGCTTGTTACGCTGAATCTTGACACTCCGCATCTTATACACAACGGAAAATTCAGGGAATACCTGAAAACATCATTTCACCTTATACGGAAAAAAAATGTTCTCTCTCTTTACTTCGGTACAATGTCAGCTTTCATTCTTCTTTACGGAGTACTGCTCTCCTTCTATCCTTTTCTAATCCGGCACAGGTTCGGAGCAACAACTTTTGAAATCGGACTTGTTATTTCCGCTACATCCATTGGTGCAATAATCGGCGCACTGAACCTGGGGAGGCTGTCAGGGATTTTCTCTCCGAAGAAACTTATACTTGCAGCTTTTGTGATTTATATAGCATCATTTGTAATTGCATATTATTCAGGAAATATATTCCTCTTTACACTGCCGGTATTTATACATGGTTTCGCGAATGGACTTCTCATCCCCAATATTCAGACACAGATATCCATCATCGCTCCTATGGAGATAAGGGGTGCTTTTATGTCTATAAATTCATCAGTGCTGCGCATGGGGCAGACTGTTGGCCCGCTTGCTTCAGGGATAATACTCGCAGGTGCAGGTGAATTGTATGTTTTTCTTGCGGGAGCGATCTTTGCAGCAGCAGCTATTGCTGCTGTTTCATGGGGGGTTCAGGATAACGTGAAGCTGAATTAATCTTCGCAGGAATTCTTTACACCTGAAAGGCAATTAATTATATCCTCATCATCTTTGCAGCATTTAAGAGAATCGAGAAGTTCATCACTGTTTGCAACTTTTTTTAATATCTCTCCCCGATCAGGAGATTCAAGATCAGAAAATACTTTTTCATTTTTAAGAATTTCCCGCGCCCTGCGAAGTTTATCAAGAAGTATATCTATCTCCTCAGGTATCTGCTTTTCAAGCTCGCGCCTTATGCGCGCAGCATACGCCGGGGCAGCTCCTGCTGTAGATAAAGCGAAGAGAAAATCACCCTTGCGTGTAAATGATGGAACGTAGAAAGAACAGTTATCCGGATCATCAACAGCATTGATAAATATATTTCGACCCTCTGCCTCCATGAATACAAGCTCATTCACAGAACGGTCATTTGTGGCAGAGAATACAAGTGCGGCACCATCAAGGTCTCCGTACTCATACTCCCTCTTCATAAGCTCAAGCTCATTATCTTTCGCAAGTTCAACAATCTCATTATTAATTTCAGGAGAAACAACTTTAACCTTTGCACCGGACTCAAGAAGGTCAGCAACTTTACGCGCAGCAACACTCCCCCCTCCAACAACAACAGCGAGTCTCCCCTCCATGTTCACCATAACAGGATAGAGCTTCATCAGCGCGCCAGTTCCGAAGGTACAGGGAACTCCTCCCCTGTCTTTTTAAGGTATTCTTTTTTATCTGCATCAAGTCCGATCTCGCTGTCAGTAAGATAGCACTGCGGATCAGGTGCCCAGAAATCACCGTAAGCCCTGTAGCCGCGAACCCTCATTGACCCTGTACAGAGCTCCTTATAATTGCAGAGTTTACATTTACCCTTGATAAACTCAGACTTATGCTTCAGTCCCTTCATTAATGGATCAGATTCATCCATCCATATATCACCGAAATTTTTTTCCCGCACATTGCCGAATGTGTAATCCTGCCAGAACTGGTCAGGATGAACATTCCCGTTAAAATCAATATTTCCTATACCTACGCCGGATGAATTCGCAGCGCCGCCGTTCCATTTAAGAAGGTTAAAGACCTCCTCTGCTCCTTCCATCTTCTTCTCTTTCATTTTGAGATAGAGGTATACTCCATCAACATGGTTATCAACTGTAAGCACATTAATGTCGAGTCCCCGCCTGAAGTAATCTTCTGTTCTCTCAAGAATTATATCCATTGCATGACGGGATTCAGAGTGGGAAAGATCATCATTATACATTGAACCGCCTCGCCCTGAATAAACAAGGTGATAGAAACACGCCCTGTTTATCCCCTCTTTTTCTATAAAATCAAATATTCCGTGAAGGTCTTCGTAGTTCTTTCTTGTAAGAGTGAGACGCAGCCCCACCCTCTGGTTCACCTCGCGGCAGTTCTCAAAGCCCTTCATTGTACGGGCGAAAGCCCCCTCAACCCCCCGGAATCTGTCGTTGATATACTCAAGGCCGTCCAGACTTATACCCACATAAACAACACCGGCGTCCCTGACCCTCTTTGCAGAGTCCTTATCAATAAGCGTGCCGTTAGTCGATATTACAGGGCGCACATTCTTCTTTGCCGCATACTCAAGGAGCTGGAAAAAATCCTTTTTCATAAATGGCTCCCCGCCTGAAAAAAGGAGTGAAGGAATTCCGAAATCGGAGAGCTCATCAATAAGTCTCAATCCCTCCTTCGTATCCAGCTCATTATCGTATTTTTTATTATCTGAGTCTGTGTAGCAGTGCACGCATCGGAGATTGCATGTGCGTGTTGTATTCCAAACCACAATCGGCCTGCGGAGTGAAGCGTCCTTCTCCACCCTGTGCGCAGTATTTCCGTGGCAGTCCGCTTTAGCCTCTGTGCCGTATCTCAGCCCGTCACCTGTTGATGTTCCGCCGCAGTAAAGTTTCCCTATATCAATCATAATTCAACCTTTTCCATTCTTTAAATTCTTCAGAAAAATATGTAACCCTCTTTTTCTTGAACTCCTTCAATGACTCAAGAGCGAGGTAGTCAGTAATGCCGCTCTTCTCAGACAAATCTTTTATAATACTGTTAAGTTCTTTTTTAGATTTCGCATGTATCATAGCAAAGAGCGGATGTTCCCATCTTCCGGGATATACAGTTCTCATATAGAGATGTGAAATAGATTTTTCATTCACAAATAAATCGAGATCAGTCAATTCATCACTCTTCCATGCAGTCATGGCATTTGCAGTATACCCGGCACTTCGGTGTTTAAGAACTGCCGCATATCTCCTCATTATACCTGATTCAATAAAAGCAAGAAAGTAAGAGAGAAGCTGATCCTCGGTCTGAAGATACTCCCCTCTTTGTGCGATTATTTTAAAAGGGCTCCTCTCAACCGGGAGATCCTGCTGAAGAAGAATAACCGCATCCTTCGCTGTTTCATCAAGCTCAAGATAAGATGCATATTCAGGACTCAAAGGCGCGGTAATGTCATTCGCATCTTCGTTGTCACCTATATTCAGAAAAACACCGATTTTCAGCAGCTGCTCATTTTTTAAAGCAAGGTAATCCGTTGCTTCAGCTTTCTCTGCAAGGACCGATACTGTTCTTTCAAAATCCTCTTCACTCTCTTCAGCAAGAGTAAACCATATATTGTAACGATGATTTCTCAGGTAATTATGGCTTACACCGGGGTGAGAGCTTATAATCTCCGCTGCGGCATCCACCTTCTCAACCGGAACTTCAAATGCCACAAGACTCAGGTAGTACCCGAGTTTTTTTCCGTTGAATATCCCTGAAATATTCCGTATAATTTTATTCTTTTCTAAACGTGTAACTGTTTCAAGGACTTCATCCTCTGTGAGCCCGATCTCTTCGGCTATTACGCGAAAAGGTTCACTGGCGCATGGTATCCCCATCTGCACCCTGTTAAGAACACGGGCATCTTTTTCAGAAAAGTCCATTACCTCACCTTTTAACCGGCGTGTACAGACAATAGGGCTCTTCACCTAACATATCATCCTCAGCGTAAAACGCGCGTGCTCTGCATCCTCCGCAAACGCTCTTATATTCACAGGCTCCGCACTTACCCTTAAGAGCGTTAAAGTCACGGAGCGTAGCAAAGAGTTCGGATTTTTCCCATACTTCAGGGAAAGGGGTCTTAACTACATTCCCTGCGGAGAGAGGGAGATATCCGCATGGCTGAACTTCACCCCTGTGTGAGATAAAACAAACACCTGTACCAGCAAGGCAGCCGCGTGTCATAGCAGCCATACCGTCTGTTTCAAAGGAGAGAGTACGGCCCTCAGCCTTTGCCCTCTGCCTTATTATCCTGTAATAATGCGGAGCACATGTTGCCTTGAATTCAATACTAACTTCACGAGACCTGTCATAAAACCAGTTTAAAACTTCCTCGTATTTCTCAGCAGAGATCATATCTGTTTCAGCAATCTCAACTCCGCATCCCACAGGAACAAGCATGAAGAGATGAAGAGCGGCAGCCCCCTCACTTATCGCAAGAGAGAGGATATCATCAATCTCAGCGACATTTCTTTTAGTCACAGTCATGTTGAACTGAAATTCAACGCCATTTTTTTTGAGGAGCCTGGCGCCGTTAAGCGCTTTTTCAAAAGCTCCCGGTATGCCGCGGAACCCGTCATGGGACTCGGAATTTTTCCCGTCAATGGAGATGCTGGCTCTTGCTATTCCAGCTTCCCTGATTTTTCCGGCAGTCTCATCTGTTATAAGAGTCCCGTTTGTTGCAAGGGCAACGCGGAGTTTTTTTGATACCGCATAAGAGGCAATGTCATAAATGTCTTTTCTATAAAGAGGCTCCCCCCCTGTAAGAATAAGTATGGGTGAGTACTTTGACGTTATATCATCTATGATCTTTTTAATGCCGTCTGTTTCAAGTTCTCCGGAATAATCTATATCCTCTGCTTCAGCACGGCAGTGAGCGCAGTTAAGATTACATCTCTTAGTAAGCTCCCAGAATATAAGTCTGGGGGTATTTTTATTCATCATTTAGTAAACAGGTCCTCTACAAATTTCGCGTTTTTAAAAATGCTTTCAAATCCGGAATCATGGCATGCTACAGTGCTTTTTTTCAGATTCATAATCGGATTATGAAGTGTTTTGTTCATGATTGATAATGTAAGCTCTTCTACAAGTTTGAATTCATCTTCAGAAAAATGTTTCATCTTTCTGTTGCGGAATTTTTCAACTTCTCCGGAACGGATTTCATCAAACTTGTTTTTAATCGAGGTTATCATTGGAGCAAGGGAACTCTCCTCACACCATGACACAAAATCATCAACATCGTCACCCACAATCTTTTCAGCTTTTTCCATCTCAATTTCCCTGCACCGTTTATTCTCTTCCGCGATCTTTTTCAGCGAATCCACGTTATATAAAAAAACATCTTTAATGTCAGCGACTGAAGGTTCAATATTACGCGGAACAGCAATATCAATAAAAAAAAGCGGACGCCCTCCACGTTCAAGCATTAACTCCTGTGTATCGTCAGCAGTAATTACATGGTGAGGCGCAGTTACTGAAGAGATCACTATATCAGCCTGCAGAACCGCCCGATCAACTTTTACAAGAGGGATAATCTCAGCTTCAAAACCTATCTCCGCACAGATATTCTCAGCTTTTTCAACAGTTCTGTTTGCTATGATAATCTTTTTAAGATTCTCTTTAACCAGGTACTTCAGAATAAGTTCACCCATTTCACCTGCGCCTATAAGAAGCGCCCTTCTTTCTGTCATGTCAGGAAAAATCTTCCTTGCCTGTTCAACAGCAATTGATGCGACTGACAGAGGATTTTTGGAAATACCGGTTTCGGTCCTCACACGCTTCGCAGTCGCGAAGGCTTTATGGAAAAGCTTGTTCAGCATAGTTCCTGTGGAACCACACTCCACGGCTCTTTTATATGATTCCTTCACCTGCCCTGTAATTTCATTCTCACCAACAACCATTGAATCAAGAGATGATGTCACATTGAGCAGATGACGCACTGCATCAAGTCCGTAACATGCATATACCGAAGTTCTGAAAACCTCATGCGGCAGTTTGGTATGAAACTCCATAAGCTTCTTTATTGTTTCAACTGCTGACTCTTTATCCTCAGCTGTCATATAGATTTCGACCCTGTTGCAGGTTGAGACATAAACCGATTCATCAATGCCCGTTTCAGCAAGGCGCTCATAGAAAGCAGGGAGCTGAGCAGCAGGAAGAGAGAGAANNTCTCCACAGGGGCTGTCTTATGGCTCAACCCTATGAGAATAAGATTTCCGAAATTCATATTAGAATCACTTTTATTATCCATACATTTACCGGGCGGAAGAATTGTTGAGACCTGTATTTTTTCTGATTATTTTACCCGTAATAAAAAAAACAAGCACAATTAATATAAGAATAAGAATTGAAACCCATATCCAGAAAAGATCATGACCTGCAGCACTCTGATAAAAGAGCACCGAAACACACCAGGCCAGCAGAGTCATGTACACCACCTGGGTAACTGCAATAAAACCGCCCGCCTCCCTGTATACAGCGCCCACTGTAGCTATACAGGGAAAATAAAGAAGTATAAACAGAAGATAGGCATAAGCGCTTGCTCCCCCACCGAAATACTTTTTCATCATTTCAAGCATTGTGCCGGTAGTTTCATCTTCAGGATCTGCCGAAGCGGAACCGGGTATCGATTCAGCAAGATTAACCGGAATAGACCTGAATCCATTAATAATTTTTTCCGGGATCGAAATCTTTTCCTCTCCAGGAACAGCACCCGCCTGCTCCATCTGGCTATACAGGGTATTCAGTGTACCTACAATGGCCTCCTTCGCGAAAGGGCCGGAGAAGAGTGCAACAGCAGCAGGCCAGTTCTCCTCATGAACACCAAAAGGTGTGAAGAGAGGCTGAATATTCCTGCCGATCTTTGTCAGCACAGATTTCTCTGTATTTTCATTACCGAATGTCCCGTCAATACCGAGAGAATTCATGAATGAAAGTATCATAACTGCTGCAACAATAATCTTTCCGGCGCTGAACAGAAATAGTTTCAGTCTGATCCATGTATGCAGCATTATATGTCTCAACCTCGGAAGATTGTATGTGGGGAGCTCCATTACAAAATATGAAGGCTCACCAAGATAAATTGTCTTTTTAATCAGGAGCCCGGTGATTACCGCAAGTATAACTCCCGCAGCATAAAGAGAGAGAACAACAAGCCCCGCGTTCCTTTGAAAAAAAGCAGCCGTAAAAAGTGCGTACACAGAAAGTCTTGCACCGCATGACATAAACGGAGTCATGAATACAGTAATTATCCTGTCCCTCTTCTTTTCCAGAGTCCGTGCAGCCATAACAGCAGGCACCGAACATCCGAACCCTATCATAAGAGGGAGAAAAGCTTTACCGGGCAGCCCGATGAACCTCATAAACCTGTCCATAATAAATGCAGCACGGGCCATGTAGCCGGAATCCTCCAGCAGTGCAAGCATGAAGAACATTGCAAAGACAACAGGAATGAATGAAGAAACCGCCTGTATACCTCCCCCTGCGCCGTCAGCAAGTACAGTGACAATCCACTCCGGAGAGTTTACCGATTCAAGGACCAGCCTTGTTCCATCCATAAAAATCGCACCTGTAACAGCGGAGAAGAAATCAATTAATGCACCCCCGGCAAAAAGGGTAACCCAGAACACAGCATACATAGCCATAGCAAACAGCGGAATCGCCAGAAACCTGTTAAGCAGAATGTTATCAAGGAAATCTGTGATCTCCTTTCTATCGCTTTTTTTATAAACGCACTTCCGGGTAATTCCCTGAATAAAACCATACCTGTAATCAGCTATAACAATATCAGAGGACTCATGCAGAAGTTTCTCAATTCCGGAAATTTCATTTTCTATATCTTCAGCAGCAAGGAGTTTATTCGAAACAGTAATATCTGTTATCCACTGATCCCGCTCAAGAATTTTAATTGCGGCCCATGCAGGGTCAGGCGCATTGATGGTGCTGAGATTTTTCAGAGGCCCAGACCATTTTCTGATTATCTCTTCTATTTCATTCGGGAATTCAATTTTCCGCGGCGAAGGAGTTACTGATCCGATAAAAGGTATTACTTTTTCCTTTATCATCTCTATATCATCCTTTCTTGTAGCAACAGCCTCAATAACAGGGCAGCCCAGCTGAGCAGAGAGGATAGCGCTGTCAATAACCTTGTTCTGTTTTTCCGCCATATCTATGCGGTTAAGGATCACAATCATAGGAACTTTCAGTTCCATTATCTGCGTGGTAAGATAAAGATTTCTTTCAAGATTTGAGGCATCAACAATGTTCACAACAAGATCAGCATTACGGCTCATAAGATATTCAAGGGTAACCCTTTCATCCTCGGAAAAAGCTGAAAGGGAATAAATTCCGGGGAGGTCAATAACCCTTAAATCACCGGTTTCATGTTTCATTATTCCTTCAAGTTTTTCAACTGTTACACCGGGCCAGTTTCCAATTCTCTGGCTGCTCCCGGTAAGGCCGTTAAACAGCGTGGTTTTCCCGCAATTAGGGTTTCCTGTGATTGCAATTGTTCTGATTGTCATAGTTAAAGTTACTCCGGAGAGTAATTACTATATAAGGAGATTATTTGATAAACTACTTTTTTTTAAAAGAGGCCAAAGTGAGCAAAAAGAGGCTGGTTGAGCATTAAAAACGAACGTCTATTTTACAAAAATTTTATAAGCCATTCCATGCCCCAGGGCAAGTCTTGTATCATTAACCCTGATTACAACAGGCCCGTTTTTCCTTGAAGAGAGAATTTCAACCTCTTTCCCCGGGAGAATACCCATGCTTATCAGTTTTTCCTTAAAAGCTCCCCCCCCTTCAAACCTGTCTACTATCGCAAGAGAACCTGTTCCCATATCTGTCAGTCTGCGGCATTCTATTTTATTCATGTGATTCATTTTACCCTTGACAATAGCTATAGTTAATATTATTAGCTATTACTAACTTAATTCTGTTACTGCAATA
>DINC01000026.1:0-156 GCA_002425885.1 Spirochaetia bacterium UBA5550
TGTATAATTAAATCATATCTGAATAATAAAACTTCAGGAGGAAAAGAATGAAAGTACATGTAAAAAACAATATAAACTGGGTAGGTAAGATAGACTGGGATCTCCGTAAATTTCACGGGGATGAATACTCAACTCATAAGGGATCTACATATAACT
>DINC01000026.1:202-3522 GCA_002425885.1 Spirochaetia bacterium UBA5550
ATACAGGAGGAGAAGACTGTACTTATAGACACAGTGTGGAAACCCTTTGCAAAAGAGTATGTGGAGAATCTGAAGAGCGAAATTGATCTGAAGAAGATCGACTACATTATTGCAAACCACGCAGAGATAGACCATAGCGGGGCTCTCTGCGATCTGATGAAGGAGATACCGGACACACCGATCTACTGTACAGCAAATGGCGTGAAGTCACTGAAGGGGCAGTTCCACCAGGACTGGGACCTGCACGTTGTTAAAACAGGGGATAAGCTGAGTATCGGCAACGGGAAGGAGCTTATTTTTATCGAAGCTACAATGCTCCACTGGCCCGACAGTATGATGTGCTATCTCACCGGTGATAATATTCTTTTCAGCAACGATGCATTCGGTCAGCACTACGCATCGGAGTTCATGTTTAATGATCTTGTAGATCAGAATGAGCTCTATGTTGAGTGCATGAAATACTACGCGAATATACTCACGCCATTCAGTGCGTTTGTGACAAAGAAGATTAATGAAGTGCTTTCGTTTAATCTCCCGGTTGATATGATATGCACAAGCCACGGCATTATATGGAGAGATGACCCGGCGCAGATAATTAAAAAGTATCTTCAGTGGGCAGATGCATATAAAGAGAACCAGATCACTGTTGTGTATGACAGTATGTGGGAGAACACAAGGATCATGGCTGAGCATATTATACAGGGGATCAAAGATACAGACAGCACTGTCACAGTTAAACTGTATAACATTGCTCACACGGATAAGAACGATGCTATACTTGAAATATTCAAGTCAAAGGGAGTTCTATTCGGCTCATCAACAATAAACAGCGGCATACTTTCAGGTATGGCGGGGCTCATTGAAGAGGTCAGGGGGCTGAAGTTCAAGGGCAAAAAAGCATCATCCTTCGGGAGCTACGGCTGGAGCGGCGAGTCAGTTAAGATGCTCAATGACCTTGTTTCAAAGGCAGGCTTTGAACTTACTTCTGAAGGGATTAAAGTGTTGTGGACACCGGATGATGAAGGTAAGAAACAGTGCATTGAGTTCGGCAGAAAGTTTGCTGCTGACGTGAAATAAGTTCGCTTTTATGTTTGATTAAGGTGGTTGATGATTTGGAGAATGTCATTCCCGTGAATACGGTAATCCATTGTTAATAGCATTCAATATTTAAAATAATGGATCTCCGCCTGCGCGGAGATGACATTAAGTACTAATTCAATCGTAAAGTGCAAAAATATTAAAGTCGTTTTACTTCAACATTGATATTCGTTTTATTATTGTTCTCCTTTACACAGTTTAAAAAAGCCCTTGCCTCAGCTTCATCATCGCTGATAGCCTCGTAAACTCTTTCAAAGACTACTTCGTTGCTGTCTTTAATCGTGCACTTCGTGTTATATTTATCAGGAGCCGGGTCCCACATAGTATTTTCCTCCGTTTATGTGTAAATCTTTAAGTATTTAATAATTTACTTAAATAATTGGAGATCGTCAATATCATTTAATAAAAAAATCTGTCCCTGCTGATTAAATTTACAGTATTTAAAGCTTTAAAGTGACACTTATCCGTGTCCCGTTTCCGCTTTCAAATGAAAGTTTCCCGTCAATCTGCTCTGCAAGCATCCGCACAAGTGTCAGTCCCATGTTTCCCCCCTCTTCTGTCGTGATATCTTCGGGGAGACCTTTACCTGTGTCTGCAACTGATACTATGAGCCATTCATCACTGTTTTTAAGTTTCACTGTTATTGTACCTGTATCAGCTGTTGTGAACGCGTACTTGATTGAATTAGTAATAAGTTCGTTAATAAGGAGTCCCAGGGGCACTGCTCTTTTAAGCTCAATGCTGCATCTGTCCAGTTCTTTAACAAGATTGATTCCCCCTCCGCCGGTGCTGTACGTTGAAATGAGAGAGTCGGCAAGTCCGTCTAAATACAGGTGCAGTTCTATGGATGAAATATCAGATGACTGGTAGAGATTTTCATATATTGAGGCTATGGCGTTTATCCTGTTCCTGGCGTCAGTAAATATTTTTTTCGGAAGAGTATCGGTTATATTCATTTCTCCAAGTCTTATTATCCCGGTAACTATGTTAAGATTATTTTTGACCCTGTGCTGAAGCTCCCGCATAAGAAGTTCCTTTTCTTTAACGCTTTTTTCAAGAGCGATGGCTGATTCCTTTCTGTCGGTTATATCTATTATATTTCCAATAACACCCTTTATGGCTCCGTCTTTCATTATCGGGGCGGCAGTTGTTCTTATCCATTTACTCTCGCCGTTTTTGTCTGTAAAAGGGAATTCCAGATCGTACGGGGTTCCATCTGCCGCGCATTTTCTGAAAGCATCTGAAATTGTATTTTGATTGGCTGGAGCATAGCAGCTTATGCTCAGCTTTATCAGTTCATGTTTTTTATCTGCCCAGTCTGCCGGCAGGACACCGTGAATATTATATACTTCATCAGTCCAGTACATCTCTTTTGTCACAGCGTTCCATTCCCATCCCCCTACTTTTGTAAGTTTCTGTGTTTCATTAAGAAGAACTGTTTTTCTTTCAAGCTCGTCTCTGCTGATTTCAGTTTCCAGGGTTCTTCTTTCTCTTTTTATACGGTTTATCAGGAGTGCTCCAATCATTGCCGTTGCTGCGGGATATATCAGCATAACCGGCGCCGAAATTGAGGGGAGTACTTTGAACGCCAGATCTTTAGGGAGCGAGAGCATCATAAAAAGCATGATAAGATGTACAGTTATACCGAATAAATACATTTCAGCTATTGATTTATCACCAAGAGGTTTTCTGCTTAGATGCCTCCATGCAATACCTGCGGTACCTGTTGAAAGTATTACAAGTATTCCTGTTACAGTACCATCTCCACCCTGAATATAGCGGACAACTGAAGATGATACCACAACTATAGCTGTGGGGATAAATCCGAAAAAGAGTCCCGACATTGACGTAACAATTGACCTTGTGTCAAAAACAAGGCCCGGAGAAAGCTGCCAGGGTGTGAGCATAACTGATATTGCTATGACACTGAGAATTACCCCGGGAACTATCTGGCGAAGTGAAGCCTTCCCCTGTATACCCCTGAAAGATATCATATCAAAAACAAGGGCCATTGCAAGCAGCAGGGAGGCGTTATAGATAAGTGATATGAATATTGAATCTGACATTATTTATCATCATCCCTTTTAACAATTGAGTGATATTCTTTATAATAAATCTAATCTTTATTTCTGTATATAACACTTTCGTGTCATTTTTAGAATAATGAAATTTAAGGCTCATTCCGGATTATCGGGTAAGATCTCTGAATCCTCCTGAGGGAC
>DINC01000057.1:0-6290 GCA_002425885.1 Spirochaetia bacterium UBA5550
TAATTAACTGGTTAAGTCATTCTTGACATTTTTGATTGCTCTTCATTAATGGTTTTTATAAAGAAAATATAAAGAATTATACTTATCGAGGAATGAAGTGGTGTTAAAACAGATATTCAGTAAAGAAAATATAAGGTTTCTGGGACTCTTCATCTGGATGTTCAGCTCAGCCTGTTGGCTCTATTTTTTTGACAAAGAAATAGATGTTTCGGTGTCACTAAGAGTACTTGTGATATCATTGCTCTTTGCAGTTTCCTTTTTTATTGTTTTCATTTTATCTCCAGTAAAAACAAGGGTTTTCCGTATCGGGCTTTCATTATTTGTAATAATTCCCTCCCTGCTCGTTGTATCCGGTTTTTCTGTAACGGGAGCAATTATGACTCGGGGAGATTTCCGCGTATTTTTTACAACAGATCAGGCTGAATCAATGGAGTTTATTGAACAGTTCCTGGATTTGAAAACAGTTGTACTGGTTTTAGGCTATATATTGCCTCTTTTTGTATTGCTGATTATTAAGCCGGTAAAACCGGTTATTTCACGAACAGTAAAAAGCATAGTTATCACCCTGACAATTGTATTACTTGCTATTGTCTGTTTAACAAATTGGAGCGTTGTTTCAAAGAGTTATCATGTAGTAGGTTTTTACAGATCATATTATAATTTTAAACAGGCGCAACAGTTCGATAAACTCGAGGCTGCAAGGCAGAATATAAAATTTGAGGGAGAAGTAGTATCTGAACTTAAAATAAAAAAACCAAAAACATTTGTTGTTATATTAGGAGAATCACAATCCAGAGGGCACATGCAGCTCTACGGTTACGAAAGAGAGACAAATCCCAGGCTTAATGCTATTAAAGATCAGCTGTATATTTTCAGAGATGTAACTTCTCCGGCAACAACAACTGTTGAAGTAATGAAACATGTGCTGACTCTTGCAAATCAGCAGCACCCTGAATATTTCCTTCAGAAAAGATCTATTGTAAACCTGTTTAATGAAGCCGGGTATGATACTGTATGGATTGGTAACCAGGGATTTAAAGGGAATAAATATAATATCAGCCATGGAGTTATTGCAAAGGAGTGCGCTAAATCTTATGAAATAGCTTACAAACATGATCAGGCAGTTGTTGATGCCCTCGGGATGACTCTGCGTATAAGAGGGAACAGAGACAGGATCGTTTTTATTCACCTGAGAGGATCACATACAAAGTACACCGAAAGGTATACAGAGGATTTTGCATATTTTGATCACAATAGAATTCCCCTGCCGTACGGCAGTAATCTCTCTGAAGATAAAAAACAGATTATAGATGAATATGACAATAGCGTGANNTTGATATTGTCAGAGCTCAAAGTAAATATTCCTGGGTGCTTTATTTTTCGGATCACGGAGAGGAGATGTTTGAATACAGGGATATGTTCGGACATCAGGCTAAGAATTTTTCAAGATATATGTGCGAGATTCCTTTTATACTATGGGTCTCTGATAAATATAAAGCTGCAAACAGTGATATCTTNNAATATGCATAATTACCTGACCAGAGCTTATTCAACGGAAGATGTAATACACAGCATATCCGGCTTATCGAAACTCAAATACGCTGATTTTGATAAAAACAGGAGTATCTTCTCCCGGAATTTCATTGAGCTGTCGCGGCTGGTTAATGGCAAACCATATGGAGAAGTTCAGCCGTTAAAATATGCATCAAAACAGAAAGAGCATAATGAACAATAGAATAGGCGCTTTTTAATTGTTATCCGGAGAATTACCGATTGCGATATAAAAGTGCACATTGTGTTCAGTATGTTGATTTTTAAATTAACTTGCATAAAGAGCAGAGTATTTATCAACACATTTTTAGTATATGAATAGAACGTATTTGCCAATCCAAACAGGCTGAACAAAAAAATCTTGACAATGAACCATGTATAAAAATATTGATTAAACTGATTTTCACTACGGGCGGTTAGCTCAGATGGTTAGAGCGCCTGCTCGACACGCAGGAGGTCACTGGTTCGATTCCAGTATCGCCCAATTCCTTCACCTGTTATTCCCAGGCAGGTATCCCGCAGTGAAATGTAAATTTAATAGTCGAGGATACTACATGAGCAACCTGATTAAAATAAAACTACCAGATTCCAGTATAAAAGAGGCCCCGAACGGTTCAACTATTTATGATATTACAGGTCTTATCGGAAAAGGTCTCCAGAAGGCTGCCCTTGCAGCGGAGCTTGACGGAGTTCTCACTGACCTCACAACTACAGTAACTAAAGACAGCGACTTAAGTATAATTACCTTTGATTCAGAGAAGGGTAGAGATATATTCTGGCATTCTGCATCACACCTCATGGCTCAGGCTGTAAAGAGGCTCTATCCTGATGCTAAATTTGCAATAGGCCCCTCAATCGAAAGCGGATTCTACTATGATATAGATATGAAGAAAACCCTCACTCCCGAGGATCTTGTGGCCATTGAAGCTGAGATGGCTAAAATAGTTGAAGAGAAGCTTGATGTTAAACGTGAGGAGATGTCAAAAGCTGAGGCGATTAAATATTTCTCTTCTATAAATGAAACATATAAGATTGAACTTCTGAATGATCTCCCTGATGGAAATGTATCTTTATACAGACAGGGAGAGTTTGCAGATCTCTGCCGGGGACCGCATCTCCGGAATACCGAGCAGATCAAAGCGTTCAAACTCCTCTCAATAGCCGGAGCCTACTGGCGCGGTGATGAGAAGAACCGCATGCTCCAGAGGATCTACGGAGTAGCTTTTCCTGATCAGAAAGATCTTAAAAAACACCTGGATTTCATCGAAGAGGTGAAAAAGAGAGACCATCGTAAAATCGGAAAAGATCTGGATCTCTTCAGTACACATGAGGATGTGGGTGCAGGTTTAATCTACTGGCATCCTAAGGGAGCAAGGCTTAGAAACACTCTGGAAGAGTGGTGGAAAAAGGAACATTTCAAAAACGGGTACGAGATTCTCTACTCCCCCCATATAGGGCGTTCAACTCTATGGGAGACTTCAGGGCACCTGGGATTCTACAAAGACAACATGTATTCCCCGATGGAGATAGACGGGAACGATTACATAATAAAACCGATGAACTGCCCGTTCCATATAAAGATATACCAGACCAGTCTCCATTCCTACAGGGATCTCCCTTTAAGATGGGCGGAGCTTGGAACTGTTTACAGGTATGAGAAATCGGGAGTGCTTCACGGATTGCTGCGCGTGCGGGGCTTTACTCAGGATGACGCACATATCTTCTGTACTCCTGAACAGATTGAAGATGAGATAAAGGAAGTCCTGAGATTCTCCCTGTGGATGTGGAAGACTTTAGGATTTACAGATATAAAGGCTTATCTTGCCACAAAACCTGAAAAGAGCGTTGGTGAACCTGAGCGATGGGTAACAGCGCAGGAATCCCTCCGTAAAGCGATCGAGTCTGCTGATCTTAAAGTAGAACTGGATGAAGGCGGCGGAGCATTCTACGGCCCGAAGATCGACCTCAAGGTACGTGATGCAATCGGCCGTGAATGGCAGATGACAACAATTCAGTTTGACTTCAACCTCCCTGAAAGATTCGACATGTACTATATAGGAGAAGACGGGCAGAAGCACAGGCCGTTCATGGTTCACAGGGCTCTTCTCGGCTCTATTGAACGTTTCGTGGGGATACTTATTGAGCATTACAGCGGAAAATTCCCGGCGTGGCTATCACCTGTACAGGTAATTCTTATCAATGTATCAGAGGAACAGGCTGGCGTTGTTGACGCGATGAAAAACGCAATGATTGACCGCGGGTTGAGACCTCAGGTTGATCTCCGTAATGAGTCTATGGGGTACAAAATAAGAGAAGCAGTTTCGCAGAGAGCCCCCTATGTATGTGTAATTGGTAAAAATGAAGCTGAAAACGAAACCGTTTCTGTAAGAAAAAGAGGGGAGAAAGATTCAGTTACAATGACAATAAATGATTTTTACAAAATGCTGGAGGAGGAGATCGCGGAAAAGCGATAAAATCTGATAGTTTTAAACATTAATCAGCTTAATCGGCATGATCGTAGTATAAATTTACCTATGATATAAAAAATATGCCTAATGAATGAATTTTTTATTGATTTTAATCAGTATGTTGTTTCATTCTGACGTTAGAGATATTATTTTAATACGGGGGTAATTTTGTTAAATAAAGGTAAGATGCCTGCTAAGGACAAGTTCGATAAATTCAGGTTAAATGAGGAGATAGATGCTCCAAATGTAAGGCTGGTTGGTGAAGAGGGTGAACCTCAGGTTATTTCCATGAGTAAAGCTCTTGAAATGGCCAGGGAAAAAAATCTTGATCTTGTCGAAATTACTGCCAATCAGGATCCCCCGGTAGTAAGAATTGTTGATTATAGTAAATTTAAGTTTGACCAGATTAAAAAGGCCAAAGAGGCCAAAAAAAAGCAGAAAGTCATCCATATTAAAGAGATCAAAATGCGTCCTGCAATTGATGACAATGATTTTCTGCATAAAGTTAATAATGCTAAGAGTTTTATTGAAAAGGGCGACAAAGTAAAATTTACACTGATGTTCAGGGGACGCGAGATGGTACACCCTGAACTGGGCTTTGAAGTAATGGAAAGAATTCAGGAAGTTCTGAAGGATGTTGCAACCGTTGAGAAAAAACCGGCCCAGGAAGGTAGAAACATCACAATGTTTATGAATCCTGTCGCAGCACTTAAGAAAAACTGATATAACGACATTGAGTTAGTAAGAAAAATAAGGGGTAAGGTTATGCCTAAACTAAAGTCTAACAGCGGGGCAAAAAAGAGATTCAGAATAACCAAAAACGGGAAGGTTCTGAGCGCTAAAGGATTCAAAAGACATATTCTTGAGAAAAAATCTCCAAAGCGCAAAATGCAGCTCAGGGGAACAGCTGTTGTTTCTGATTCTGAAGCAGCAAGAGTTAAAGCCATGCTTCCGTATGGTTAATTATTGAAATCATCATCAGGTAGAAAAGAGGGTAAAAATGGCTAGAGCGACTACTGGTAGAATACACCAGAAAAGAAGAAAAAGAATATTAAAGGATGCCAAAGGATTCAGGGGCGCCAGGAGCAAACTGTTCAGGACAGCTAAGGATGCCAGAAGAAGGGCACTCCAGAATTCATATACTCATAGAAGACTGAAAAAGAGAGATTTCAGAGCTCTCTGGATTATGAGGATAAATGCGGCTGCAAGAGCGTGCGGTATGTCATACAGCAGACTTATTGGCGCATTGAAGGCGGGCAATGTTGATATTAACAGAAAGATGCTTGCTGAGATAGCTGTCAGGGACATGGATGCTTTCAGAAAGATTGTTGAAAATGTGAATAAAAAAGCGGCCTAAGCTGCCTGCTTATAAATGATTAGCGCTTCTGTTAAAAGAATCAGCACCATTATCATGGTGCTGATTTTATTTTCCGGGGGGGCTTTTTCTCTCCCTTTGAGCAGAACATGCTATACTGTGCCTGAGGACACTATCGATTTTTATTTCGGGGAGAAGTTAATTTCCGGTAATAAACTCCACAGGGTGGATGTTTTAACCCTCAACCTCGGTTTAACTGATGCCACAACACTTGGTGTGGAATGGAATTATCTGAATTATGATCTCTCCGGTGATGAAAGTGAAACCGGAGATACTCTGCTGGAATTATGGCATTATACCGGCAGATATTTTTATGACATGGTTGATTCCGGGATCAATCTCGGAATCCGTATTCCAACAGGCCCGGAACCAGGTGTTGATGAAAGGTGGAGAAATCTTTCAGTGGGGCGCAATGAAGTAAAAATCACTCCTGTATTTTCATTCAGAATGACCGGAAAGGATATCTTTAATTTTAATATCAGCTATACTCTCAGAGAGGGGCGCGATGAGAATTTGTATGGGGCATTAAAGGGTGATCTGAAAAAATATGACACGTATAAGTCGTTTTTCGGGCTGAATCCCTTTTCTGAAGATTCATTTTTTTCCGGCCGCAGACTATCTGATGACTATATGAGTACTGCAGTTTCGTTTGTTGAATCCCGGATGCATCCGGTTGTTCTTTTTTGTGAGCTATATCATGTTTTTACAGATTTTCAGAAAGACAGCAGCGTATCTTTAAAAACTGCTGAAGGGGAAGGGGGGAGCAGCACATTTATTTCAGCCGGATGTAAATATATGGTAAGAGATTCGCTTTTTTCTATAATTTACTGCAAAGTTAATCCCTTTTATTCCTCCGGGGAAGAGAGGTGGAGTTCCGGTTTAGGAATTAATATTTT
>DINC01000057.1:6326-7656 GCA_002425885.1 Spirochaetia bacterium UBA5550
TGAATTTTATATTGTTTATCAATTTCTGTTTGTGGATAATCTTTTTACTGATTTTCAGCATTATTTCAGTCAGTTTAGTAAAGTCTGAATATTAATTCTATACGAGTTGTTAATTCCTGAAGAAATTCTGTCGATAGAATTAACAGGCTCTCTTTATACGTATTGCGGATATTGAAGGGACACCGGGAGGTTATAATATGATAACAATGCAGCAGCTTGAAGAACTGGAAAACAGGGTAATAAAAGCCCTTCATCTTATAGGGGATTTGCGTACAGAAAATTCCAAACTTGAAAATGAAAATGAAGTTTTAAAAGGTGAAGTTGAAGATGTTAAACTTACTCTTGAAGAGAAAGAGCAGGAGATAGAAAGGGTCAGAAGGGAGCTTGCTCTTGCAACAAAAGAACTTAAAGACCTTCAGGATAAAGAGAATACCCTTGAAAAGAAAATTATAAGTCTTCTCGGCAAACTTGACGGACTTCAGGGGGGGGGGATACCGGGTAACCTCTATTCCGATACAACATCCTCTTCGCGTTCAGATATAGAATTTCATGAGCCTCCGGCAGTGAAGGATGATGAAAAAGATCTGTTCATCGAATCTGATAATGAAAATATTGTTATTGAAGATAAAATCGAAGCTGAAAAAGCGGACGACGATATTAAAGTCGAAAATGTTAAGCCTTCTCCATCTGTATCAAGAGACGATGATGAAATTATAATTATTGATGATGAGGATGAAATTTCATCTGAAGCAGGCCGCAAAGCCGCGGGTGACACTGTTGAGATGCCCCATGATGAAGATGAGATAATCCTTCTTGATGATGAGGATGAAATTGTCATAGAGGACGTGCATGATGATGAAATCATTATTAATGATGAGGATTTTGATATGCCTGATGAGCCTGATAATACTGATAAGGTTAAAGCAGAATCCGCAGATGATGATGAAATAATCATTATTGAAGACGATGATGTAAAATAAACAGCAGGATAGTTATGGAATCGAATAAAGTAAGAGTTAATATCCTTGGACAGAGTTATAATATAAAGGGTGATGCCTCTCCTGACTATATCATGCAGCTCGCTGATTATGTGAATGAAAAAGTGGATGAGGTGAGCCGTAATATTTCCGGCGCGAACTCTCTCCAGGTGGCAATACTTGTTTCTCTTAATATTGCTGATGAATATTTTCAGATGAAAAAGATAAATACTGGTATAGAAGGGGCGATAGAAGATAAGGCCAGGGAGATTATTTCGCTCCTTGATGAAGGCCTTATCGGAGATATCTTTTCAGGTGCTGGCGGGGGAGCCGGACGTTTTTAATGTTTTATT
>DINC01000057.1:7720-7889 GCA_002425885.1 Spirochaetia bacterium UBA5550
GCAACCTGCTGTATTGCTGTCTTCTCTGTGTGTAAAACTCCCTTCTGCTTTATTCGTGAACTTATGTGCGGGATTAAAATCTCTCCCCGCGCTTCTAATCCGGGAATATTTCATAATTCCTGAATTATGTTGAAAAAGTTAAAATGTCTTCATATTTTAATTGCATTAT
>DINC01000169.1:0-5647 GCA_002425885.1 Spirochaetia bacterium UBA5550
AGCGTCAGCGACTGAGAAATCTATCTTTTAATAATATTTTATAGATTAGATTCCAGCTCTACTTCGGTCCTCTCACATACGTTCGAAATGACATTACCCTGAACGTTTCGTAAACGGCTATAATCAAAGTGGGTTACAACACCCTGTAATTATTTTTAATATATAACCAGGAGGCGGAAATGGAAAATAAAAACATTAAAGAACTGGCAGATTTTTACAGAAAAATCCTTGAGGCAGAGAGAGCCGGAGTTCAGTCAATAAATGAAATAATGTCATCTCTTGAGGATGGCGAACTGAAATCAATGATGTCCTCATACCTCAGGGATGAGGGGATGAACTGCCAGGTGCTTATATCACTGATTAAAAACATGGATGAAGATCCCGGAAATAAAACCGGAGACTTTGCCCTGAAGATCAGAGCTTTAAATACACTGGAAGAAAAGCTTGAGCTTCTTGTCAAAGGTCAGGAGTGGGTTGCAAAACAGATACGGTTCAACAGGCACCTTATGGACACTGCGTCATCGCTCTACTTTATGGAGGCCATGAAGGTGCAGCATGAGGAGAATGTTGACAGGATGAAGAGGGTGCTCGAAACGCAGGAGTCATCAGCTTATTAAAGCGGTTATATGGGGAACTCCATCCCCGAAGATGATTTATATTATTTTTCAGATTTTTTTTGGCAAGAATTATTTCAAATGCCAGTAGAGGCGTAGCACGCTACGTCTCTACTGGCTGCAGGAACAGTATATTAAAGATTGAATCAGTCAAGCAGGTCGAGCTGCGGCAGCTCCTCATCTGCAAGCGGTGCATGAAGAAGATGCGACGGCAGAAACGCAAGGTTTGCGATTATTGTAGGAACAACCGCGCTCCCTATAACAGCTGCAATAAGGAATGAGTACTGTCCCCTGTCAACTATGCCATGAGTCAATCCATACAGCGCGGATATTGATCCGAAAGTAAGCCCTGTGGACATCATAAGTGTATAATACCAGCGCTCCTTTTTAGTTTCACGGAACACACCGATTACAGGATAGAGCCCGAATATTTTAGAAACCACTTTCCCTGCGAGAAGTATAAAGAATATCATCGGTGCTGCCATAATTGCAGGGATAGAGACCAGAAGGCCTGCTCTAAGGAAATAAAATGGAGTGAGGAATCCGATTGTCAGTGTTCGCATCCTGTGAAGAAAAGCTTCATCTTTCCCCACACTGTTGGCAAGCACCATACCTGCAATATATGCCGGTAGAACAGCTTCACTCCCTGACCATAGCGCAAGAGCACCCAGGGCACAGAGAATAAAAACAATCCATTTTGTTCTTATTGCAGCTGTATTGTTTTCATAAATCCTCGTAAGCCTTGCTGTCATTTTAGGGAGTGTAATAAATACAACTACACATACTGCAATAAACACCACTGTTTTATAAGTGAAAGGCGAGAAGATAAGCCCCAGGGCAATAACAGTTCCAAGGTCATTTACAAAGCATGCTCCAAGTATCCCCTTGCCGTATTCAGTTTTATTAAATCCATATTCAAGCATTACTGCATAAACAACAGCCATTGAAGTTGTGGATAATGCTATACCGGTAAGAAGGCTGGCCTGCAGATTCCATGAAAGGAGATAATAAGCAAGCAGAGAACAGCCGATAAAAGGTGCTAGAAAACCTATGAGTCCCACAACTGAGACTTCACTGATTTTGCTTTTCATTGAAGCTGAATCAAGTTCAGCACCTGCGAGGAAGGTCAGCAGGACTGCTCCGGTTCCGGCGATGAACTTTATCCATTCAGAATCTGCCTTAAAAAAATCGGGACTGATAAGAGTTGTGGCTGCATATCCTGCCACAGCACCAATACATATCTCCATAAGCGCCATGGAAATCTTAAGACGGTTTGCCAATACTGTAGACACAACGGCAAGTGCAAGCCAAACGGCTGCCATAGAAAACATTTCAAGCAAAGTAATCACCTCGTCATAAATATTTGGCAATACTTTATCCGGGCAGTGATTCAGGTAGATCCTGCCTTGCGGAAGTATTGCAATGCAGGAGTCATCAGCTTTCTGAAGCGGTTATAAAGGGGAACTCCATCCCCCGAAGATAGCTGGACATTAATTTTTCTGTATGATTATGGCAAGTAAAAAAATTTACTCAAAATAAAGGTTGCGCGCAAAAGCGCGTTTATATATGTTTTTGTTTTATAAATGGCATCACCGATGTGGTTATACCGGGCGCAGCGATTGATACTATCTGAATATTTACAATCCCGGCTTCCCGATTAAAAATTCCGCAGGAGTTCAATGTAATATGAAGTATATTAAACCGATTATTGAAAATGACAAAATGAATAACTTTTTTCATTTTACATTCGAAAAAGGGGAACATGCCGGAGAAAGCTATGAAGTTTTTATCCGCTCAGCATGCAGCAGTCCCACATGCTCTTGCTCGGACATGCTCTTTTCAGTTTTAACAATTGGCGATACGCATTCTCCAGCACCCGAAAAAGACACCCGGTATGAATTCTGTCTTGATATAAAAAGTAAAGGGTTCAGTACAAACCACGAAAGAGACAGTTCTCAATTAAATACAAATTTTACGAAATCATTTATTAATGAGCTGAATGATGAAGACTGGGAGCTGTTTAATACTTTCTTTTTTTCTTATAAAACCATGCTTACAGAAACCTGCGATATTAACGATTTAAACGTTAAATTCGACCATGTTAAAATTGAAGAGGGATTAATGATCCCGTATTTTCAGGTATTCCCATACGCGCATCAGTTCTATATACAACAGGGTGAAAAATCATATATCGCATCTGACTACTATTGCCTTAATTCTGATTGCGGGTGCGAATCAGTAATGATATCATTTGACGAAATTAAAAATAATATACAGATTCTTCATAAAAAAGAGTCTTTTATCAAATTTGAATACAACAGTAAATCATGGGAAATAGATACGCCCGGTATATTTACCGCAGATGAAATAACAGACATAGTTAAAACCCTGCTGGAGACCTATCCGGACATAGCGGCTGTTTATAAAAAAAGGCATAAGCAACTACGAAAGCTATATTCAAAATACAAATCAAAATATAAACTTAAAAAAATATCGCCAACTCCAACATCACAGGAGAAGATCGGGAGAAATGATCCATGCCCCTGCGGCAGCGGTAAAAAATTTAAGAAATGCTGCGGGAATGCCTATACGTCATGAATAGGCGATGATTGATTGGTTTTAAATTTCTGAAGCCTGTACTTAAGAAGCCCTCACCCGGCCTACTGGCCACCCGACAGACATGGATGTCTTAGGCAAACATAATTACAGCATCCTGCTGCTGTTTGCAGGCTGACATCGTGTCAGCTCTGTCGCGATGGCATGGATGCCAAAGAGCGACCTCTCCCATTTTGATGAACGGAAGAGGGAGAGGGTTTCTGTGTCAAAAAACTTTTCCTGTTAAATCAGAAATCTCATGCTACGACCTCCCCCTTCTCCCCACTTCATTTCTTCAAGATGGGAGAAGGGCCGGGGATGAGGGCATTGAGTCCCCGGCATTCAGATAGTTCCTTCAACAATCTTAATCTCATCTTCAGTGAAAAAAAAGAAGGCAGTTTATTGCTGGAAAAATTTTAACTGTTTAATTACTGACTGGATTCTTTTGAAATGCTGATCATTTGTCCATAGGCGGGCATTATATTTCACTGCTTAAATCTCTTAATAAAAGATATTACTCAAGCTCGCTGATTATCGTTTTTATGATTTCAATAATTCCGGGGACCTTCTCTTTACATATATTAAAGACAATATCCGCATTGAGGTCAAAATAATGATGGCTGAGTATATCTCTCACACCTTTAGCACCTTTCCAGTCAACACCGGGATAGCAGGCAAGGAGTTTATTATCTGTAAGTTTATCTATATATTTCAGGCTTTCACCCATTGCAATAAGCATCATGCATATAGCGTCGAGTTTATCAATACCTTCATCAGTGGAAAGAAAATCGTCAGGCTTTAAAATTAACGCTGACCTGCGCTCAATCCGGGAAAGGGCAGTCAGTATCTGCGACAGAACCTCTTTAACAAGTTCCCTGTCATACATAAACCGCCTCCCTGTCTATACGCTGTTTCAGTAATGGATTCATCCTCTCCCTGTAATGGATTATATCAACATTGGTTTTATATTCATTCTCCAGCTCATCTTTTATATGCACCATGTAGAAAAGGTCAGGCTTTTTCATTTTGACTACAACATCGACATCACTTTCGTTACCTGATTGTCCGCGTGCAACAGATCCGAAAACACCTATCTCTGTAATCCCGTATTTCTCTTCAAAATCGGCTTTATGCCTGCGCAATATTTCAAGGGCCTGTTCAAGTGTTATTATTATTTCTGCCATAAGTCCACCTCAATAATCATCATAGTATCATTATCGAAAATATCAACAATTTTATATAGCCCGTCCCTATTCAAACTGCGGAATCCAAAACATCGGCTGCGGCTGATTGACCGGCTTAAGGAAGGTTTCCAGCCTTTCAGGATTGGCAAGATGGATTTCATAATCACCATCAACACCGGTGCAGTCAGCAATCTCCACTGTACCTACAATCACACCGCGCGGGCATTTATCTGAATCATATCCGAACTTCCGGAAGTCCTTTTCATCACGCATACCAAGACTGGCGTAAATATAAACGCGCTCCCGAATATTGGTTTTTCGTGACCTGTATTCAATTTTCTTTTTACCATCAAGTATTGCTTCAACAAACGGCTGACGGATACTTATTGCTCTTCTGATTTCACTCATATAGTGACCTGTTTATTACTGATATTTATAAAATTTCTGAAGCCTGTAATCAACGTGCCCTCACCCGCGCTACTGGCCACCCGACAGACATGGATTCACTTAGTCAAAATTTCTGCCATCACAAACTCAACGCCCTCACCCGGCCTACTGGCCACCCTCTCCCATTTTGATGAACGGACGAGGGAGAGGGTTTCTGTGTTAAAAAACTTTTCCTGTTCATGCAGAAATCTCATGCTACGAACTCCCCCTTCTCCCCACTTCATTTCATCAGGATGGGAGAAGGGGGCCGGGGGGATGAGGGCATTGAGTCACAGATAATCCTTAATTCTCACTAACAACTGATTTATATCCCTGTTTAACTCTGTATTCGACACCCTGATAAACCTGATCCCTTTCTCCTCAACGAGTATCTGTCTCAATTCATCATAATCCCTTTGTCGCGCATGAACACCACCATCTATTTCAACAGCAAGCCGGAGATCGTGACAATAGAAATCCACCACAAAACCTTCAATAACATGCTGACGCCTGAATTTCAAATTCATAAACTTACGATTACGAAGCAACTCCCAGACTATTGATTCCGCAGGTGTCTGCTCCTTCCTTAAGGACCTTGCAAAAACTTTTTTTATATATTCCATAAATTTTCTCAGAAGTAAAACTTAACGTGCCCTCACCCGCGCTACTGCGCACCCGACAGACATGGATGTCTTAGTGTCGCGATGGCATGGATGCCAAAGAGCGACCTCTCCCATTTTGATGAACGGACGAGGGAGAGGGTTTCTGTGTTAAAAAACTTTTCCTGTTCATGCAGAAATCTCATGCTACGAACTCCCCCTTCTCCCC
>DINC01000169.1:5705-7638 GCA_002425885.1 Spirochaetia bacterium UBA5550
CTACGAACTCCCCCTTCTCCCCGCTTCAATTCATCAAGATGGGAGAAGGGCCGGGGATGAGGGCATTAAGTTCCCGGCGTTCAGCCAGCACCCTCCACAATCTTAATCTCATCATCAGATAACCCGTAGAGTTTATAAACAAGGTCATCTTTTTTTTTATCGAGCATGGAGATCTTCTGTTCATTCAAATTTATTATTATGCAGCCGTTTGAACTGCAGCGATTTAGCACCAAAATTTATAAGCAGCCCTATTTTCATATTATACGCTTCCAGATAGTTAATAGCCTGCGCAAGATGAACATCTTCAAGCTGGACCAGTGCCTTTAACTCCACCATGACTTCATTCTGAACAAAAAAATCAGCCCTCCGGGTTCCTACCTGTTCATCTTTATAATACACTGACATTTCTTTTTCTCTTTCAAAAGACAATCCCTGAATCGCCATTTCGATAGATAGAGCACGCTGATAAATCACCTCCTGGAAACCGTTACCAAGGTGGCGATGGACTTCCATTGCACAACCGATTATCCTGTGTGTTAATTCTTCATGTTCCATTAACTTCTCCTTTGTCTGAACCTTGATTCACCTGATTACAGGATTAACAGGATTTACTAACCAATACCGGATTCTAAATCAAGAAAATCCTTTAATCCCTTAATCCTGGTTCAGACACCCTCCACAATCATTATCTCATCCTCCGTTAACCCGTAGAGTTTATAAACAAGGTCATCAATTTTTTTATCGAGCATGGAGATCTTCTGCTCATAAAGCTTTTTGTCAGAATCGCTTTTTGCAGAGCGGCACTCTTTCTGGGCGTATTCCCTGTGTACGTCGTAGTGGCTCTTCATATTCCAGCCAAGGGCTTCAAAGAATATATCTATATAGTTGGAGCGGATGTTGGTTTCGCCGTGGCCTTTCTTTTTTAATACAGCTGCATTTTTTTCAAAGTCTTCAACTCTCTGCTCTATCAGTTTTTTACCTTCTTCCCGTTTCATAAATCCCCCCGGCGGTTTATCTGTTTATATTGAGTGATGATTTCTTTTTTCAGATGGTTCCATTTTGGAACATAGTGACCAGCACTGATGCAGTGTTTTTATGCAAACAGGAATAGATACGTATGTCAAGAGAGATATTTCAGGCGTTACCCGTATACTTAGTGCCCTCACCCCCTCAATCCCCCTCTCCCTGATCTGGAAAAACTGAAGGGGAGAGGGGGAGGTTTAAGCGGCAAATAATTTCAGGTTTTACAGCAAGAAGTTCTTGTCTACAACTCCCCCTTCTCCCCTTCCATTCTTCAAAACGGGACTGTCCACAGGAAGTGGACGTTTCGACGCGCGACACGACTTCGCAAAAAGCGTCGAAGGAAGGGGGCAGGGGGGATGAGGGCGGCCAAAAAAAAATTCCTTGACCAATTGGTCATATTTTATAATTTTTGGAGCACTTAAACAACAAACATACCAATGGAGAGGAAAAAATGACACAACAGAATTTAATCACTCTTAACATCCCGCAGAATGACATTGCGGAGATTAACAAAGCAATCGCCACTCTCAAAACAAAACTTATCCCGCAGCTTAAGGCAATCAAAAGCGAAGACCGCAAAGAACTCCCTAAGATGGGTGACAAAACCGTAGCTTTCGTTTCAAAGGCACTGGAGCACTGCACAGCAAATCCTGAGCTTGCCCCGCAGTTTCTTGACGTGAATGAATTTAAAAACGATGTACATGCAGTTGAAACACTCCGCTCGATATACTCACCACTTGAACAGATTGCAGAGATGCTCTCTGACAGCATGACTTTAGCAGGGAGTGATGCTTATGCTGCAGCGCTGATGTTCTACGGCTCTGTTAAAAGCGCGAAAAAGTCCAACGTGGCAAAGGCAGCCCCGATTTATGATGACCTTGCAAACCGGTTCCCGGCAAAAAGAGGTGCA
>DINC01000170.1:0-1477 GCA_002425885.1 Spirochaetia bacterium UBA5550
TTAATAATAAAAAAAATCTTGTATTTATAGCCCGATTGTGCGAAAAATAATAATATATATACAAGTTTTAAAAACCGGTCATGATATAATAATTTTTAAATGGTATAATTCCTAAATTGCGGAACGGATATTTTTATGGCTAGGTTATACCCACCCTCTATAGCTCAGATCGGGAGTATTCCTGATTCCGAGAAGAGCCTGTTTGAAAGATTTAAAAATCTTGATGACAGCTATCATGTATTTCATTCCGTCACCTGGAGCGACCGGAATGATGGGGAGTGCGATTTCGTCATCTTCAATGAACTTAAGGGATTCATCGCGCTTGAAGTTGAAGGGGGGAAAATAGATTTCGACGGCAAACGCTGGTCTGCTATTGATTCCGACGGTAAATTCCGTTACATAAAAGATCCTGTCAAACAGGCCCAGGATTCCGTAAGGGCTATAAAAAAAGTATACGAAGAGAAATTCAATTTATCATTACCGGGCATATACACATGGGGTGTCTGTTTTTCTGACTGTAATCGCGGCAGCGGTTTCAGCACTCTTGATATCTCTGACGCTAATATTCTTGATTTCTGTGATTCGGAAAATATCAGCCACTGGGTGGGAAACCTCTTCAAAATAAGCGAGGATTTCCACGGTGTAAAAATACTATCAGGCGTTGAAAGGGGAAATTTTATATCTCTTTTCAACAGGGATCTGCATATACCTTTCTCTGTAAGAAAAGTTATAGTTGAAAGGCAGAGAAAACTTGCTTCTGCTGATCTGATGCAGGAGTATCTTCTGGATCTCTTTGAGGATAAGAGCCGCGTTGCTTTCCATGGCGCGGCGGGAACGGGCAAAACCTGGATTGCAATGAAAAAAGCTGTGCGGCTTGCTGCATCCGGCAAAAAGGTGCTGTACCTGTGCAACAGCAGATATATCTGCGAGAGTATAGCTTTAAAACTCGAAGCATACAGAAATATTGATGTAATGACATTTCATTCATTTGCCAATACCGTAATCAGGGTTTACATAACTGCAGAGATAAAAAGAGCCGGTTGCGAAGAGATTTTTTTTAAATGCATTACGGATCTTCTTAACGAAGGTGGAACGGGAAATTCTCTTTCAGCAAAACGTAAATACAGCGGAGGAAGAAACCTTGAGCTCCGTGTTCATGGAGCGCTGTTCTCTCTTGCGGATCTTAATCCTGATGAAAGCTACGATACAATTCTGGCATGGTATGAGGATAATCTCCCCATTGATATAATTGATATATTGAGCCTCCTGATGCCTGACGGTTCGGGAAAAGATAGTTTTTATAATGAGCGTATGTCACTTGCCCTTGCTCAGGTCTTTGAGAATGAGCACAGATGCCTTGATAAATATATATATGACGCAGTAATTGTTGATGAAGGCCAGGATTTTCATATGAACTGGTGTGATTCTCTTAAGAATGTTTTTGAAAAGTATAAAAACAAAACGGTTTATGTTTTTT
>DINC01000170.1:1497-12159 GCA_002425885.1 Spirochaetia bacterium UBA5550
TGATCATAACAACTATATATTCAGATTAAGGGATAATATCCGCAATACATCTGATATCCACAGATTCGCCATAGAGAAAACCGGTCTTGCGGCAAATACCCGCTCCCTCGATATCCAGGGGGTTATCCCTGTTGAAAAGGAATTTTCCAGCAAAGATGATTCAATAAATTACACAGCCTCTCTGGTTGATGAACTTATTCAGAAACACCATGTGGACCGTAATAATATTGTAATTCTTTCAAACAGGAGTATCGATAATTCGATCTTCTCAAAAAGCAGAAAAGCCGGTAATTACATTATAACAGCAGCAGTTATGGCTGACGCAGAAAACAGCATAGCATATAGAACTATAAATGAATTTAAAGGCCTTGAATCTGATGTTGTTATACTGATGCTGCATAAAGGCGAGGCTGAGTTCGCGGATAAAAGCCGTTACCTCTCAGAAGAACTGCTTTATGTCGGATTCACAAGGGCCCGCTATCTTTTATATGTAGTAACAGTAATGTCTTGACATTTTATATTTATAAGTGAAGTAATTTCATCCCCACTTATTCAAAGTTAATGAGCAGAAGGAGGCGGATGATGATGTTTGAAAAAATTATACCTATCCTGTTGGCACTTATCGCGCTTCAATTTATAATCCGCGTAATGCAGAAAAAGAAAGCTTTTGTGCCTAAATCCGGGAGAAGGGATTTCGACTACAAACAGCGTATTAATGACCTGATGAAAGGGAGGGACCCTGAGTATACCGGTCATTCATCAAAGGGTATTACCCTTGTGGGTATTGAAGATTTCAGCGCTATTCCCGGGGATAAAAGGGATTTACGTCGGGATATTATCAATATGCGTGAAGCTATATCAGCGGGACTCCGGGCTAAAATCGGAAAGGATGTGTCAGATTCAAAATATAAGGAACCTGATCTGATGTTTGATGAAATTGTACGTGTTATAGACAGGTATACTAAAAAAGATAAAAGTTGAATGCCTTAATCTGCCGGATATTTTTATCTTGCCAAAAATCCAGTTCTCAAATTTACTCTCATCTGCCGGTTTTAAATCAAAGGAGATTCCCCTGTATTATGATAGATACTGCTCTTATAAGAGAGAGTGCTCTCAGGCGTATTGCTGATAAGGTAATTAATAGTGAACCTGTAAACGGTGATGATGCACTTGCCATGCTCTCAACAAATGATATCCCTGGCCTTGGCATTATTGCAAATCATATAAGGGAGAAGGTGAACGGAAACCTCACTTATTACGGGATGAATATAAATCTGAATTATACCAATATCTGTGAACTCCGGTGTCCCCTCTGCGCGTTTTCATGTGACGAAGGTGACCCGAAAGGTTACGTTTACAGTATTGATGATGTTGAAAGGATCGTGCGTGAAGCTGATTCAATCGGTATAGATGAAGTTCATATTGTCGGAGGGCTTAACCCCTCCCTCAAGCTTGATTATTTCACTTCAATGATCCGTAAGATCAAAGAGATTAACAGCAGAATTTTTGTTGTGGCTTTTACAGCTGTGGAATATGATTACTTTGCAAAACTGAACGGTCTTATGCTTAAGGATGTTTTCAGGGAACTTATTGACGCAGGACTCGGCGCTATACCGGGCGGAGGAGCTGAAATATTTGCCGATGATAAACGGAATGTAATTGCGCCGAAAAAGATAAATGCGGGGCGCTGGCTTGAGGTCATGGAAACAGCTCATTCCATGGGATTAACCACGAATGCCACTATGCTTTATAATCATATCGAAACTCATAATGATATCGTTGATCATATGAGCAGGATACGAACATTGCAGGATAAGACCGGCGGGTTCAAAACATTTGTCCCTCTTCAATTCCATGATGAAAACACTGAATTTAAACCGGGGCGTGCCGCTTCAACCGGTTTTGATGATATCAGGATCTACTCCACAGCAAGAATATTTCTGCATAATATACCGCACATTAAGGGATTGTGGATGTACCTTGGTGAAAAGATGGCATGTATTCTTCAGGACTTCGGTGTCGATGATATCGGGGGCACTTACATAAGGGAGAGGGTGGTACACTCTGCCGGGGCGAAGACCTCCGATTACGGGACTGAGGATTTTCTGAAAAGGATGATTGAGTCTGCCGGAAGAGAGCCTGTTCGTGCTGCCGCAGATTACAGGAGAATTGAAAATCAATGAATATCGGATATATAAACTATCTTAACTGTTTCCCTTTTTATTATCACATGTTTGAAGTGGAACCTGTTGAAGGTGTAAAAGTTATACCTGCGTATCCCGGTGAACTAAACAGGCTTGTTAAAAATCATGAGCTTCAGATGAGTCCAATATCTGCTGCAGCTTATTCATATCTCCAGGGGGATTATGTAATACTGCCGGGATTCTGCCTCAGTTCAGTGGGGTATGTGAAGTCAGTTGTGCTTCAGAGCCGGGTCCCCATTGAAGAGCTTGACGGAAAGAGAGTTGGGCTCACAACCGCTTCTGAAACGTCAGTTGCCCTGCTTAAGATACTTCTCTCTAAATACTATAAAGTGAATCCTGAATATATTCCGGTAAAACCGAGGCCGGACTTCACTGATATTGATGCGGCACTTATAATAGGCAATGAAGCAATGATGGAGACCTCTGTACCTGTGGAATATTCCTATGACTTAGGTGACCTCTGGCTCAGGAAGACCGGATACCCTGTCGTATTTGCAATTTTTGTGGCGCAGAAAGAGGCTGTTGCAAATGAAGCTCCGCTGCTAAGAGATATATGCCGCTCATACAGAACTTCACTTAAAGTTTTGAGGGACGAGAAAGATCTCCTCGTGCGCCGGGCATCAGCCATGTATCCTGATATAAGTTATGACATAAGCAGGTACTACGGTTATCTGCGATTTGAATTTACGGATGAGTTAAAAGACGCCCTTGCTTTCTATTTCAGGGAGGCTTATGAAGCGGGAATACTTGCTGAAGTGAAGGAACTGGAGTTTGCGAAGTTATGACAGAAAACCATAATCTTAAACAGAAGATACTCTCCAGCGACAGAATAGATTTATCAGATGCGGTAAAACTTTTCTCTCTCCCTATGCCTGAGCTTGGCGCCCTTGCTGACAGACGCAGGCGGATGATTAAAGATGATGATACAGTGGGATTTGTCAGGGACAGGATTGTTAACTTCACGAATATATGTGAAGCGAAATGTAAGTTCTGCGCATTTCATGCCCGCGGGGGTGTTATCCCGCCTTACGAAATGAGTATTGATGAAATACTGAAAAAAATCGGCGAGATGAGCGACACCGGCGGAACACAGGTGATGCTTCAGGGCGGACTTCATCCGGATTATTCGATTGAAAAATATAAGGATATGATACGTGCTGTAAAAAAAGCATACCCTTCTGTGTTTTTGCACTCGCTGTCACCCTCTGAAGTTGTTCACATGGCAAAGATAAGCGGTGCCACTGTGGATGAAGCTGTTGCAGGACTGAAGGAAGCCGGACTTGATTCAATCCCCGGAGCATCTGACCTTCTTGTAGATAGAATAAGAAACTATGTAAGTCCGAATAAATCAACAAAAGATGAATGGTGCTCTGTTATCAGGGCTCTTGCAAAGAACGGAATGGGTTCAACTGCAACAATGACTTACGGTATGGGTGAATCTCTTGATGAAAGGGTGGAACATCTCTCTGTTGTGCGGTCAATACAGGATGAAACAGGTATAATCCGTGCTTTTATACCATGGTCCTTCTCTCCGAAGAATACCGGGATGGAGGATGTACCACAGGCTACTGGTATGGAGTACCTGAAGATTGTTGCTGTTGCAAGGATCTTTCTTGATAATATAAAACATATTCATGCCGGCTGGCTCACTGAGGGGGTTAAGCCCGCGCAGCTTGCTCTGTCAATGGGAGCCGATGATATGGGCGGGGTTATCATGGAGGAGGTTGTTGTCAGAGCTGCAGGGATCAACACAACAACAGATATGGATGAAATGATAAGGCTTATCAAAGATGCAGGGAAGATACCTGTTCTCAGGGATTCTCTTTACAGGGAGATTAAAAGATTTTAAAGATGAAGGTTTCCGGCAAGGAAATATGATGCCTGAATTTAATATTTTTTACGATTATGATATTTTTTTCTAATAAAAGACTTGATTTTTGCCGAAAATACATTATTAGAGAGTGTTCTCTTTCGAGAGCACGGAAAAAAATTAAAGGAGATTTTTATGATAGAAGTTACACTTGAACAGCATAGAGATCTCGCAATAATGCATATGGATGGAAAGCTGTATTTCGAAAGTCTGAATTATCTGACTGAAATATGGTGTCAGATTGTAGCAAAGCAGCCGAAGGTTATTGCAATGGACTGCAGAGAACTTGACGGTATAGACTCCTCTTCAATTGGAATTCTGGTGCAGTTTTTTAATGAAGCAATGAAAAAAAATATAGAACTTGTGTTTTATGATCTGAACCCCTCAATCAGAAAACTCTTTCATACAATTCATCTTGAGCAGTTTTTCACTGTTACTACAGGGAAAAAATTCATGACAAAATACTGCAGTTTTGCATCATGATATAGAGTGACTCGCGAATTATATCCCAGCTTTAATTTATAGATTCTCATTATTACGGTCNNCGGTCACTTTTATTCAGAATTGTAACCGCATCACTATCATTAAAAAGGGTTTATTAATTGTATTGACATTATGCTGTGTTTTATTGTTCTGTCATTCAATGCACTTAAAACATCAGATTTTTCAGCGGTAAAAACCATTCATTTAAACTGGCTTGAGCATCTCCGGTGCAGATTTTTCAGAAAATCATAATAAATAATNNAGCAGGTATAATGTTATCAGTAAATAATTTAAAACTATCATTCGGCAAGAGAGTTCTTTTTAAAGATGTAAATATTAAATTCAGGCCGGGGAACTGTTATGGCCTCATCGGTGCGAATGGATCAGGTAAATCAACTTTTATTAAAATTCTCGCCGGTGAAATTGAACCGTCCGATGGAGAGGTGATTGTTGATCCGGGCGAAAGAATTGCAGTCCTGAAGCAGGATCAGTTTGTCTTTGATGAATTTGATGTCTTAGATACAGTAATTATGGGTCATAAAGAACTTTATGATGTACTCCGGGAAAGGGATGAAATATATACCAAAGAGGATTTCACTGATGAAGATGGGATGAGAGCTTCCGAACTGGAAGAACTTGTTGAGAAATTCAACGGCTACGAAGCTGAAACCGAAGCAGCCATACTTCTCAGCGGGCTTGGAATCTCCGAGGAACTTCACAGAAAAAAGATGAAGGAACTTGAGGGTGGCGAGAAAGTCAAGGTACTGCTCGCCCAGGCGATTTTCGGCAGCCCTGACATACTCCTCCTTGACGAGCCCACAAACCACCTTGATCNNGATCTTGAATCAATGAAGTGGCTTGAGAATTATCTTGCTGATTTCAATAATACTGTAATTGTTGTAAGCCACGACAGACATTTTCTTAATAATGTCTGTACTCATATTGCGGATATTGACTACAGCAAAATTGAGATTTATGTGGGTAACTATGCTTTCTGGCTGCAGGCGAGTGAACTTGCAATGCAGCAGAAACGTGACGAAAACAAAAAGGTCGAAGACAAGCGGAAAGAGCTTCAGGCCTTTGTTGAGAGATTCAGTTCCAACGCGTCAAAAGCCCGTCAGGCTACATCAAGAAAAAAACTCCTTGAAAAGCTTACATTGGAGGATATCAAACCGTCATCAAGAAAATATCCCTTTATTGAATTTAAGCCTCTCCGTGAAACGGGTAAAGTTATACTTGAAATCGAAAATCTCAACAAGACAGTTGACGGAGAACATGTCCTCAGGGACTTCAACCTTCTGCTTAATAAAGACGACAAAATTGCATTTCTATCATATAGCCACATAGTTCAGACAACTCTCTTTAAAATCCTGATGGGGGAGCTGAAGCCCGATTCAGGCACATTCAGATGGGGCGAAACAATCACTACATCATACTTTCCCAAAGAAAACAGCAGCTACTTTGATGATGACAAGAGCGTGCTTCAGTGGATTAAGCAGTTTACTACAAATCCTGATGAAGCTTATGCGCGAGGTTTTCTCGGGAGGATGCTCTTCACCGGCGAAGAGTCTCTGAAAAGCGTAAAGGTGCTCTCCGGAGGTGAGCGTGTAAGATGTCTGCTCTCGCGCATGATGCTCTCCGGGGCCAACGCTCTCATTTTCGATGAGCCGACAAACCATCTTGACCTCGAAGGGATTACTTCACTTAACAACGGATTGATGAAATTTCCGGAGGTGGTTCTCTTTACTTCGCATGATTATGAATTTGTAAATACAATTGCAAACAGGATTGTTGAGATAACTCCTGACGGTGTAATTGACAGACGAATGACATTCGAAGAATATACTGAGAATGAAGAAATACAGAAACTCCGTGATAAAATGTATCACGGTCATAACAGGCTTGTGCTGTAAACTATGGCTCTTATAAACTTTCAGGATGTTGCCCTGTCATACGGCGGGCCTAATCTGCTTGATAAAATCAATTTTCAGATCCATGAAGGGGAGAAAATTACACTCCTGGGGAGAAACGGTGCGGGTAAATCAACCCTTATGAAGATGATAAACGGGATGATTGAACCTGACTCCGGTGAAATATTCTGTGAAAAGAATCTCCGCACAGCAATGCTTCAGCAGGATGTCCCGGATGATATTACCGGAAATGTTTATCAAATCATTACCGCAGGAATTATAGACAATCCGGATGAAATACACGATGCGGCCCTGGAGAAAAAACATATAGCACAGATAGAAAAGGTGCTCTCAATGATGTCTCTTGATTCCGGCCCTGAATTTAATACTCTTTCAGCAGGGATGAAGAGACGGGTGCTGCTTGCGCGCGCTCTGGTAAACGAACCTGATATACTTCTGCTCGATGAGCCTACAAACCATCTTGACATTGATTCAATCCGCTGGCTTGAGGATTTTCTCGCCCGCTATGAAGGGACGCTCTTCTTTGTAACTCACGACAGGGCGTTCATGCAGAAGGTGGCAAACAGAATTCTTGAAATTGACAGGGGAAATCTATTCGACTGGAAGTGTGATTATAAAACTTTTCTTAAAAGGAAGGAGGCCTGGCTCGAAGCCGAGGAGCAGCAGAACGCGCTCTTTGACAAAAAACTTGCTCAGGAGGAGATCTGGATCAGGAAAGGGATAAAAGCCCGGAGAACAAGAAATGAAGGCCGGGTCCGTGCTCTTAAGGCTCTGCGCGTTGAAAGAAGCAGGCGTATAGAACAGCAGGGGAAGGTTAAGCTCGACCTGAACCAGTCTGAACGTTCAGGAAAGCTTGTTATCGAGGCAGAGAATATAAGTTTCGGCTACAGCGGCAGCCTCCTTGTCGAAAATTTTTCTACAACAATAATGCGCAGCGATAAGATAGGTATAATCGGGCCTAACGGATGCGGTAAAAGTACTTTGATTAAACTTCTCCTGGGGCAGCTTCAGCCGGGTGAGGGCAAAGTGAGGCAGGGGACGCGCATTGAAGTGGCGTATTTTGATCAGCTGCGTGATCAGCTTGATCCTGAAAAATCTGTGCGTTATAACGTCTCTGACGGCACAGATATGATTGAGATCGCCGGGAAAACAAAGCATGTTATCGGATACCTGCAGGATTTTCTCTTCACTCCGGACAGGGCGGATGTGAAAGTCAATGTCCTCTCCGGCGGTGAGAAGAACAGGCTTATGCTTGCCAGGCTCTTCACAAAGCCGTTTAACCTTCTTATAATGGATGAACCTACAAATGATCTCGATATAGAAACAGTTGAGCTTCTTGAAGAGCTGCTCCTTGAGTACGAAGGTACGCTTATAACTGTAAGCCACGACAGGGAATTCCTTAATAATGTAGTCACAAGCTCAATCGTGTTTGACAGTGACGACTCTGTGAGGGAATACGCAGGCGGATATGATGACTGGCTCATTCAGAGACCCGCAGCAGTGAAAGAGATTAAAGAAAAGAAAACGCGTCCCGAAAAGAAACCCTCTGATAAAATCAAAATGACCTTCAAGGAGAAGAGGGAGCTTGAGTCTATCCCTGAATTAATCGCGGGAAAAGAGAAAAAGAAAGAGGAACTGGTTGCCATTATCTCTGATCCGGAATTCTTTAAAAAAAATGCACATAAATCCGTTGAAATAAACCGTGAAATTGAATCTGTAAACTCCGAACTGGAATCACTTTTTGAGCGCTGGATGGAGCTTGAAGAGAAAAGTAAAAATGAATAAAAAAATAGCCCCCGATTGCCAGGGGCTTAATTAGCCGGTTTATTGTAAGTTGGGGTTAGGTAAGTTGCAGGCCCCAAATCCTGTTGAAACGGAGAAATATTGAGTGAGTTCAAACTGTTGAATAGAATTAAACATATTATAAAAGAAAATGGAATAGCCACAGTNNTCAGGTAACCAATAATATAATGCATCACTCAATCGCCCTCATTTTTTAATTATTGACAATTATCTGATATTCCAATTAAAAAACAGTATCTGCATATAACAGAATTCTTAGAAAAAAATTCTTTACCGGGTTGAAATCTCCTGTTATAAATTTTATTTTAATCTTTTGAATCTGTATACGGGCAGTGTATTCTATAGACATCCGGAACAACAGGACTGCAGGTTCATCTTTAATCCGGTGACCTGCTGATTAAAATCATTCTCATTGAAACAGTATAAATAGATAACGAGGATAATAATAGAAATGCTTAAGAATTATTTTAATGAACTGAATAAGTCTCTTTCAAAGAAAGCTGCACCCGCGAAAGGCGCTGCTGCAAAAACTGCTTCAAAAAAAGGATCAGCGAAGAGCGCATCTCCCCTTGACAGCGCTCTTCTTATCGAAAAACTTGATCAGATAATCCCGTCCGGGCTGAAAATTTCATCTGCAAAACCGATAGATGCCACCGGATTCTCGCCCGAAGGGGCGGATTATATCGTATACAGTGAATACTGCCGTGATATTACAAAGCTAATGAATGGATATATACCTTTTGAACTGATACAGGGTGCTTTCTTTACAATCCCTGATCTTAAAAAAAATACCATTGCCGATGCCTTGAACCGGGTGGCCACAGTAAAAAAAATAAACCGTTTTTCAGAGGAAGAGAGTGAGTTTTCTGTACCATGCTTTTTAATTACCGGAGGTTCTGATTATCCGATACTTGATGTAAAAAATGATATAGTTAACTATTATATATCCAAAGGTGTTGATTCAGGCTCGGAGTTTGAAGTAATGATGGTACATAATCAGGGTATATTAATAAAAGACTGGCATAGCGGCAACAGAAATTATGTGGGACTTGAAACAGGGGAGGACACCCTTATGTGGTTCTATATCCTTATTACAGAATACCTCTCTATAGAAAGAGNNCCTTAAATAAAAAAGAGCGATCAGGTGATAAATGTGCAATTGCTAAAGAAAAGCAGTTATGGCTTTATGATGGTAGTGTTTATGGCAGCAGCCCTGTTCCTGTCTTTTCAGACTGAAATTAATGCTGCGTCTGTAACCAACAAGGATGTCATTCTGGTACTTGATACATCCCTGAGTATGATTGGATACCAGGGTAAAAACATCATGGATGATGTCAAAAAAAGCGTTTATACTTATATTGATTCTCTTCAGGATGGAGACAGGGTAACATTTGTCACTTTTGATGAGGATTTGAAAATTTATCCGCAGGTTGTTATTGACGATCAGAATGACAGGGATATTGTCAAAAAGTATATATCCGTGACTGAAGCAAAGGGGCAATGGACATTTACTCTTAAAATGCTTCAGACAGTATTCGGTATTGCTGATACTCTTACTAAAGACAACCAGGAACAGACAAAGGTTAACCCCAGGAATGTTGTCATTGTAATTATGACGGACGGGCTCGACGATCCCCCTCCTGCAAAAAGCAAAGAAAGATTTGATCTTAAAAAAATTGCTGAGCAGTATAGCGGGAATGACTGGTGGATATATCTTGTAAATCTCGCGGAAATGGAGAAGTCGAAGGAGATATCTGCAGCACAGCAGAAGCTTAAAGCTGAGTTGTCAAAAATAAGTGAGAATACTACTTTTATTGATGGCCAGAATCCTGATAAAGCGATAAACGAAGATCTCCAGAGAGATATTGAACAGAAGGAATGGAGTCAGTTTAAAAAAATTCTTCCATTTATAATTCTTGTTCTCCTTTTGATACTGATAATAGCACTGGTAATTATTAAAAGAGCCAGCGGAGTGAAAGTTAAAGGTTCACTGGATTACTGGAATCACGATCTGCTTAAACCTGAAGTGCTCAATGTATCTTTAACAGCACTTAACATTAAAAGCATCCCGGTGGGCAGAGCAATAATGACAGGAGTGAGAATCAGGGAATTCGAATCAAGAAACGTTTTTACGCTGAAAGCAGTACGTGAAAAAGGTGTGATTCGTATTAAAGTTATTCCTGACGAAGGCCTTGAATTCGGTTTTAAGAATAAGGATTTCGACGGATATGTAAATGATGGTGATATTTTCAGCGCGTCAAATTACAGTTTCAGATATAATGCCTGAAAATTGTTGAAATGCTATTCTTTTTTTGATTTTTGACGATATTAGTATTAAATTGATTAAGTATTTATAAAGATTTAAACTGTT
>DINC01000170.1:12192-14066 GCA_002425885.1 Spirochaetia bacterium UBA5550
ATATATTATCCTGAAACTGGATATATTTAATTCATAAATTAAGAAGTGTTTCGATTTGCTATATATTTAAGGAGGGTTCAATAATGTCATTAAGCCAATTCCCAAAAAGTCCAAACAAGGTTCACCCGACAGTACCAAGTGCTGTAGGTTCCAGGGAATCTATTGCTCAGGAAGGAAGGGATAAAATCCAGGAAAGTAAGGTAATACTGGAAGAAACCTATGATAAAGTATTAAATCAGATTCAGAGCAAACTCCCGGAAGAAGTTCTTAGAGAACTCGATGTTATGGGCGGTTTAAAGGAAAAACTGTATAACTACATCAACCAGACATATGTGAATATGTTTAACCGTTATACTGTTACAATGGAAGATGAATTTCTGAAAAAAGTAAGGGATTTTGTCGATAAAGAGGAGTCAAAGGGCCTTGCAAGGTATACTCCGAAAGAGATCGTTGAGATTCTCGATAAAATAGGTGGTGCTGATAAATTCCACACAGGTGAAATTGAGAAATCAATAGTTAACATGTATGGTCACCTTCAGGGACATATTCAGAGGGGCGTTAACGACCTTGAGACAGAGACCAACTCAATTCTGAGACAGAAAACTGACGTTGGTGCATTTGTAAGGGGTGAAAACGCTTACGCTATACTGAAATGCGTCTTCAAGGATAATGAACTCAGACCAAAATATGTTTATGATGTTAAACTCTCAATAAACATCCTTGAAAGTGAACTTATAAGCCCCATGTATCACTATCAGGTAACTGTTGAGTCTATCATGAAAGACACAATTCAGAAACATATTCAGAGCCTTATAGACAAGCAGGTACAGCAGTTTAATGATGAGCTTGTTGATAAGGGGAAGAATGAGCTTTCTGCAAGTGAAAAGATGTTTGAAAGAGTGAAAAGAATTGATAGTTTCACTGATGATGACAAAGAAGATGAGAAATCAAGACGATATACAATTCTTGCCAAGAAATTTCTTGATAAGATTGAAGGTCTTAGAGCTGAAATCGATGTTGAAGAGATGGATCCCCTAAATATCAGGGAAAACATCAAATATGTTATTGATGAAGAGAACATCAGGAACAGGGGTTACAACACATGTATCAACTCAATAACTTCAATTCTTGATACAAGTAAGCTCGGTTATCAGGTTTGTGATAACATGAAGAATGCACGTATATGCCGAATCAGTGAATATGAAGAAACTGACAGAATGGTTCTTCCTGATGAAAGATATTCAATCCGTATGGCATACTATGATCAGAATCAGCTTAAAGAAGCTAAAAAAGAATATGATAAGCAGGTTGCATCATTCACAACTGAAATCGGTATGCTTTGGGATGTAGCACATGCTCATTATGAATCAAAGAAAAGATTCAGATCTCTTCAGGATTTCGATGACCTGAGTGGAAGACTCATGAACAAAGAGTGGAAGAGACAGAAGAAAGCTTATGAGGATGATCCCGATAGCGTTCTCTGGAATGAAATTGGTGACATGTATAACGAACAGTCTTTTGTTGAGAAAAACAACAGAACTTATGAAGACAGGTTCAGAAACCTTAAGAACAAGCTTACATACCTCAGAGGTGTTCTTGCAAAAATGCATGGATTCCAGAACCCGGTTGAGCGTGTAATTCTTGATGAACGAATTACTTTTATGGAAAAGAGATTTAACGAGTTCGCACATGTTGTTAATCCTCACCATATTCAGCCGGGCCTTGTTCTTGATATAGATTTAACAACTGTCAAGAGAAAGCAGTATATACTTAAGAGTATGGCTAACGTTCTTAATGAATTTCTTTACAGCGTATCTAAAGGATTCTCAGATGCAGCGTTTGCAACATACTCCAGAAGAAGATCTACTGTTAGA
>DINC01000170.1:14086-14234 GCA_002425885.1 Spirochaetia bacterium UBA5550
TCGGAGAGGATCTTTTTGAGACTGCATACAAGCAGAACGTAACTCCTGATTTAGCTGACATAGAACTTCCCGAAGTTACAGGATCAATAGATCTTACACCAAAATCAAAATCTCAGCCGCAGAAGAAAAGAAGTTCAGGATTAAAAGG
>DINC01000171.1 GCA_002425885.1 Spirochaetia bacterium UBA5550
CCCGCGAAGGCGGGAATCTACAGTCACTTTACCGGGTGCTGAACCGGAGCTTCATTCCCTCATTGGTGAACTGAAGTTCACTGCGGATTTCAGTTGTGGTGAAGAATCTCCGGAGTCCTTCATGTGTTACACCGTTCTCTTTTATGCCGCTCCTGATTGATGGAGCGGTGTATCCGCCGAATACAGAACTGTAAACATCACCGCTCTTTTTCTCGATGAGGTATTCACCACCCAGGGGGCACACAGGTTTGAATCCGAAATCTCTGTATGCCAGTTCCGGAAGTTCTCTGTATGGCGCGTCAGGATAAATGAGAGACATCAGCTTAATCATTCCGAAGTTCTTCATGCTTTTAAACATAGCCTCTTCAATAAATCCTGATCTGTACATGTCCTTTTCCTGGCTCAGTTCGGCAGGCCTTATGACAGCGGCTGCATTTCCTGTCAGTGAATTTACTTTCAGATTCTTTTGAGGCTCAAGCACGCTTTTGATATACTTCTCGGTTGTTGCAATGTGAACAGTTCCATTTTTAACTGTGCTGTATATCCTTGCTGTAAGAGATCCTAACATTGTTAGTCTCAGCACTTTAACCTCCGAGCCGCTGTATTCGAACGAGAAGGTATTGCACCTCACAAGGTTCCCTGAATTCCATTTATCCGCAAGCTGCTTCTTTATCGATTCAATTGCTGTTGCTGCAAGGGTATTATCTTTAACGGGTATGGTTATCCGGACAGGGTGAAGCAGTGACCATAGCATGAGTCCGCTCACTGCGTCAGCATAGCCGTAACCCCCTCCGTTCATTATCAGCCTCACTGCGGATGAGTTAAATCCCGCAGGTGGGAGCGAATCACCCATGTGAAGCTGTATCTCACCTGCAAGGAGCTCCTTCATTCCGATATCCTTTCCATTGTCTCTTTTAGCCTTTATTTCATTGAGGATTAAATATCTGTCAATAGCTGATGGGTCAAGCTTAACTGCTATGCTCAGTACATCCCCTTTCACTGTGGAATCGGGATGGAGCGGAACGGACTCACCCCCCGCGAATGCGGAGATAAGCGAATAGAACGGGCTATCACCTGTGCGGTATACAAATGCTTCAGCAGAGGCGTTTACCCCCGGTTTGAATTTTATCCCTGCCGGAGAGATATAAGCTTCACCTGTTCTGCTGTAGTCCCTGGCAAAGTCTTTGTAGTTTTCAGCTTCAGAAGATGTTGCCATGCCTGCTTCTATATCTATGCAGGGTGTCATAAGCCCGGACCTTCCGTATACATCACTTATAGCTGTGAAGGTATTATCAATGATACTCAGCCCGCCGAAACGGGTGCTGTTAAACCCGCCCGGTTTCCCTGCCATATCTATGAGGTGAAGAACATCCTCAGGAGATTTCGCGGAGCTGCCTGTCATGTTTCTGTAGAATACTTTCATCGCGTTTACAAGAGTACCGGCTCCGGTGTCGCTCTTTCTTTTCTTCTTCGATTTTTTTTTCTTCACAGGCTGCACTGAAAGTACTGATTCAAAGCGCCCCCAGTCCTCTGTAAATTCACTTTTAAGATCCCTTGCCCGGCTGTATGAAGGATTATTTTTTATTGCAGCAAGTTCTTTTTTTCTCGATTCATTGAGGGATGTTGTGCCCGGAGCAGCGGCAATATCCTCCACAGATGAGCTTCTCTTCCCGTTGAGCATGTAGCAGTAAACCGCATATTTTTCGAGAACAGACATGCGCATCAATTCCTTCATCCTTCTCGCTTCAATAATTTTAAGAAGGGGGGAGGAGAGATGTTTAACAAAGAGATCTGATATATAGAGAAAACCGTCCTCCTCCGCAGCTGAGGCAGGGAATATGGACCGCATGTAGAGATAGTCAGGGGCTTCGGCAAGGGAGCTGCGCCTTCCGTTTATTGTGTCTATCACAGCCTCTGAAGCTTTAATAGAATTGGATATAAGAAGAGTCCCGTCAAGGAGCGTGAACATGTACGAGTGCACAACACGCCCGCGCGATGTGAGCAGTCTGCCCGGCACGCCAGAGGCTATTGCCTCTGTCTCCTCGCAGCTGTATTTATATTTATACTCCCTGCGGAATTCAGATATTCTGCTTTCAAGCATCTGCCTGTTGGCGGGCCTGATTATCAGAGTGATGTCGCTCCCTTCAATAATAAAGGGGTCGGAACCTGTGATTACCATTTCGTCAATAGCAGAGGAGTAGAACTTATTCAGGCCGTCGCTCTCTTTTATTGCAAGCTGTGTCACAAGTTTACTCCTTGTCATGTTGTCAACAGAGACAGGGGATATTCTTCTGCGCAGTGCGGCAATGGAATCTTCTATATAAGTAATCACATCAGATGCTTTACCCGCGTCAGAGAAATGGAGGTAATAGAAATCGGCCGGTGTGTACCGGTCTATGTTGTATATCCTGTATGTTCTGTTTTTAAGCATGGAGGAGTATGGTATCTGTTTCATTACAGGGGATGAGAGTGACGCTGGATCAACAGAGCCGTTTTTATCATCCCGGGGTGTAACTCTTTCAAGCTGAAGTGCATGTCTGAGAGATAAACCTCCGGAGAAGATTGAAAATGTATCAACATGTTCAGCCTGGGCATCTGATCTGTCTATCTCTTCAAAGTAATCATCAGCAGAGGGCCTGCACTTTATGCCGCATGTGTTTTCAAGCATGGCAAGGATTTCACCGGAGTAACCGAGATGGTCGCCCCCCCTGTCTTCAATGTGCTTTGCTTTGGACGCGATTTCCCGTTTTTTATCTGAACGTTCAATCCGTTCCTGACCTGATGAGCCGGTCAGGTTTGATAATATTATAACTGCAATAATAAGAAATACAGGAGTTTTCTTCATTAAGACTGTTCCTCAGAGGTGTGAATAAAAATCAATACCGGATATTATTCTTTTCACTCCAGGAAATCAAGAAAAAATCTTTACCTGTTTTTTTCTTTACTACATGTAATGATAGAGGATATTGTCATTAAATTATTGCGCTATGCAGGTGCTGTCACTGCAATATATGGAATGCCGTGGCAGTCTGCTTAGGAACGGATGATTTTTATCATAGCCTTTCATGTTCAGATTGCCTGGAAGCTGTTTTTTCCCGCAATGCCGGACAAGATAACGAAATATATTACCATGAGGGATATAATGTTTTCGAAATTCAGAATTACCGCTTTTGCCCTTCTTGCTCTCTTTCTATTTTCCGGCACAGTTAATGCCGTGGAGAAAAAGTTATATGATGACCGGCGTATTTACGCGCGCGCAGACGTGGTGAAAGTTGAAAGGATTTCCGGGGAGGAGGACAACCCTTACGATGTGCTTGTGCGGATACATCTGAAGATCCTTGACGGTGCAAGAAAGGGGGAGACCCCTGTTGTTGAATTTAAGGGTGAAGACAATATGCCCAAGGATATGTTCTACAGGACCGGGGACACAGTGTTTATAGGGATCGCTAAAAGCGGCGAGGATAGCGAAGTTGAGTATATACTTCTCTATGATGTTGATAACACAAAGGGTATAATTATTTTTGCTCTGCTCCTTGTACTTGCTGTTATATTTGTGGGGAGATTCAGAAGCGTGCTATCCATGCTCTCTCTTATTGCCACAATAGTTCTGTTATTTTATGTGCTTATACCAATGACGCTCAAAGGGAGTTCGCCTCTCCCCATGGCTACTTTTATTTCACTTGTTGCAATTGTAATTACCATACCGATTATTTTAGGTTTTCAGAAAAAGACTTTTGCTGCTATTTGCGGTGCTGCAAGCGGAGTTATTATTGCCACGGTGCTTGCTCTCTTCGCAGGGTGGATATTCAGGCTCACAGGGATTGTTACAAACGAGATGATGACTGTGTTCTATGCATCAAGCAATGATATCAACCTGCGTGGACTTGTGATGTCAGGTATTGTAATATCAGCACTTGGAGCCATTATGGATGTTTGCATATCAATTGCTTCAGCCACAGAGGAGATATTCAGGGTGCATCCGGAGATTTCATTTAAAGAAGCTTTTAAATCTATAGTTACAGTGAGCTCAGATATGTTAGGTGCAACAGTTAATACTCTTATGTTCGCTTATGTGGGTGGAGCGCTGCCGCTTGTTCTTATGATAGGAATGAAGTATGATCCCGGTATGCCGATCTCTATGATATTAAACAACAGCCCTGTGCTGAGTGAGCTTGTGAGTTCAGTCATCGGGTGCATAGGGATGTTTTTAAGTATGCCTGCAACTGCGATTATATGTATTAAGCTGCATCATAAAGGGGATACACATCTGTAGAGGGGGCAAAGCATTAGTTTCACGAATTGTTGGATGCTGCCATGTACTGTTCCACGCAAGCCCCCGCACCATCGGAGGGGGCAAGGCATTAGTTTCACGAATTGTTGTATGCTGCCTTGTACTGTTCCACGTAAGCCCCCGCATCATCGGAGGGGGCAAGGCGTATTAGTTTCACGAATTGTTGCTGTTGCCTTGTACTGTTCCACGTAAGCCCCCGCACCCCCGGAGG
>DINC01000299.1 GCA_002425885.1 Spirochaetia bacterium UBA5550
TCCGATAATTATTTTTTAAGTTGTGACTTTATACTTATTGTTTTTTCAAATAATACCGATAAGTTAATCATAAAGCTCATTATGTCTTTATTGAGTAATTCAGGGCTCTTTAAGGTTTAACCGGAGGACAATATGCCTGTTACAATGGGTGGAATGGCATCAGGGGTTGATACTGATTCCATTATCAATAAACTGGTGGAGGTTGAATCTCAACCTATTAAACAGCTTCAGAGAGGGAAATATCTCAATAATCAGAAGAAGGAAGCCCTCAAGAAACTCAGCTCACAACTAAAAGACCTTGAAGGTAAGGCACGGGATCTCTATGGATTCAGGGCCTCCTATGATGAGAAAAAAGCTGTATCCTCCGATACTACAGTAATTGAAGCTACCGCATCAAAACAGGCAGATTCCGGTTCAAACAGGGTTGAAGTTCTTCAGCTCGCTTCGTATCATAAAGTTACTACTGACACAATTGAATATGAAAAAAAACTCCCCGCGGGCAAGATTAGCATTACTGTTAACGGTGTAGAGAAGAAGATAAATTTTAAGGGGGGCGGACTCAAGTCTCTCAATGAAGCAATCCGCGAAGAGGCGGATGATATTATTGCAACTGATTATATAAGTACAGATGGCACAAAATATGTTATAGGCCTCACATCGAAGATTCCCGGGAAAAAAGGGGAGATTGGAGTTAAAGGTTCAGAGGAACTTTTAAAAGCAGCAGGCCTTATTAATGGCGAGAAGATTAAAAGTCAGGATGATTTCCCTGTTGTATTCGACAGGAAGTTTTTTTCATCATATACAGGTGAAAAGAAACCTGAAGATCAGGATGGATCGCTTGATGTTGGTAAAGAGGGTAAGGAGGCTACAGTAAAAGGTGAACTGTGGCAGGAGTATGAACTCCCCTTTAAAGCTGAGATAAAAAAAGACACAGTACTTAAGTTCAGCTTTACTTATTCAAAAGAGGAGGACGAGAAAGTCCCGCTGAAAGTGGAGACTGGCCCTGAGGATGAAATTAACGTAAAAGGTATTAAACTCAAAAGCTACAATATATCCAGGATAAGGCCCCTCTCAAAGAAAGAGGAGAAAAAATTTGATTCCGCGCTTGGAATCGGTATTATTTCTTCAGAAGAGGGCAAACGTGTAGAGAAGATATATCCCATAGAAAAAGACGCGGCTAAAAATCAGGAGATACCTGTAGGTAGAGATTTTGAAGGGAAACAGGCGCTTAAACTTGTGCTTTACTGCAGTGACGGCAGCGCGGTGTTCATTGAGCCGATACTGTCAACACCGGTAAAAGCTAAAGGTGATTTTGAATTAAAGAATACAATCGCAAAAGCTGAAAATGCGAAGCTTAAAGTTGAGGGGCTGGAAATTGAGAGGGATAAGAATGACGGTCTTAATGATGTAGTCAAGGGGCTCACTCTTAACCTTAAGCGGACATCGGAGCATCCTGTTGAGCTTAAAGTATCTCCTGATCTTGACAAACCGGTGCAGAAGATAAAAGAGTTTGTTGAAACATATAATAAATACCTCGATCTCCACAAGGCTCTCACTAAAGCTGTTAAAGCTGATAAGCCTGGTGAATCTGAAAAGCTTCAGGAGAGCGGACTTTTTATGGGGGATATGGCTTTAGTCCGGCTTGAGAATTCTTTGAAGACTACAATCGGAGCAAGTTACCCTGCCAGAGTGGAGAAGCCTGTTAAGATGTTTAACCAGATGGGGGTTTCAACCGGGAAGGTTAATTCAAGCTGGGAGTCTATAAAAGAGGGTAAGCTTGTAGTTGAAGAGGATGAACTGAGAAGAGTAATTGTTGAGAATCCGGATGGCGTTAAGGAGTTTTTCGGGACTGATATCGATGGTGATAATAAAATTGACAACGGTATGGCCTATACTCTCGTCAAAACACTTAATCCGTACATATCATCAGGAAAAAATATTATTGAATCAAAAATTGACTTTGAAGATAATTCAATTAAAATGGCTAATGAAAGAATCACAAGGCAGGAACTCCACATCAAACAGTTTGAAGAAAAACTGCGCAAAAAATTTGCTGTTATGGAAAGATCAATTTCCGGGGCAAAATCCCAGCAGAACTGGATGAAGAATCAGATGGGCGGCGGTAACCAGAGCGAGCAGTAAGGTTTTTAATCAATCAGTATAATCAGGGGATTTCCTGCATGCGCGGGGATGAATTTACTACGGTTCCCGTAATTTCTGGAGGAATAAATGGAAGTTAGAATTAATAATTATCCGGTTGAGATAATGCTTGAGAATGAAAAAACAGCGAAGGATGTGGTCACCTCTATCGGCGAGTGGATCAATCAGAAGAATCTGATATTCATAGGTGTAGATATAGACGGTGAGCATTATAATGCTGATGAAGCTCCTGATACAGCTGTTGAAAACATAAAACTGATAAACTGCCTGGTTCAGTCAAGGGCTGATGTTGTTTATGATACTGTGAATGAAGCAATTGTTTATTGCGATAGGGTTATGGATTTTCTGCATCACCTTGAAGATGAGCCCATGGATAGCGATGAGCTTGAGGATGTAATTTCCGGCATGGAGTGGCTTCAGGAGGTCTTTGCAACAGTATCTGCACTGCTTCGCATAGACATGAAAGAGGTTAAGTTCAGGGATTCAACAGCCGCTGATTATCTTGGCCGCCTTGAAACCATGAAGCATAGCATCGTTAGTTTTCTGTCAGAGATGAAAGAGGATGGAGAGGTTGACATTGATGATTCGCTTTTCATGAATCTCAGAGAGATCCTTGGAATATTTCTTGTAAGCGAGGAGATGAAGCGTCTTGTTATTGAGAGTATAGATTCCCCTGATGTTCTTATCGCTTCACTGAAGGAGATCCAGAAACAGCTCCCTCAGCAGAAGGAGATCCTTGAAAAAGCCGCGGTTTCATATCAGACCGGGAATGACAGCCAGGGGATGGACCAGCTTTTTCAGTTTATAGATTTTATGTTCGGGTACACGCGTACATGCTACCAGATAGCCCCTGTGTTTGATGTCAACCTGGCGGAGATTGTAATTGATGATATATCCCTTGATGAAAAAAATCGTGAACTTCAGACAATGCTGAATGAGACTCTTGAAATCATGGAAAGTAATGACATGATAAGCCTTGCTGATATTCTTGAATATGAAATAAAAGAACTTATGGAAAATCTTGAACAGTATATTGATCTTCTGCTTAAGAGAATTGTCAGCTGACAACCCCAACCGGTGATATTTAAAATTCAGTTTCCCGCAAATTCTTATTGAAAAAATAGTATATCAGAGAATACTCGCAGATGGGCATGAAGCAGTTGTCCATCTGACTCTAAGCCCCCGCACCCCCGGAGGGGGCAAAGCGCATTAGTTTCATGAATTGTTGCTGTTGCCTTGTACTGTTCCACGTAAGCCCCCGCACCCCCAGACTGTGTGAAAAATAAGGA
>DINC01000300.1 GCA_002425885.1 Spirochaetia bacterium UBA5550
GAATTGTTGCTGTTGCCTTGTACTGTTCCACGTAAGCCCCCCACCCCCGGAGGGGGCAAAGCGCATTAGTTTTAATGTATTATGATATTATTGCATTGTTCATGGTGTCCCGGATACACTTTTAGAGTATAATTGCACCATTCAGTGGCGTTTGTCTCAGCTTCCGCGCTCTTCGTCCTGCTGTTCGGCCTGTTCGTCTCAGGTTTTAACTTCTTCGTCTCTCTTTTTAAGCTTTCCGTTTCTGCTTTGAGTGTGCCCGTCTTCACTTTGGGCTCATCAGTAATCTGTTTTGAGGCGGTTGTGTATCTCTCCGGGGCATCAGTAACCTGTTTTGAGGCGGTTATGTATCTCTCCGTGGCATCAGTAACCTGTTTTGCCGGGGTTATGCATATCTCCGGGGTATCAGTAATCTGTTTTGTGGCGGTTATGTATCTCTCCGGAGCTTCAGTAACCTGTTTTGCTGCGGCTGTACTCTCCTCAGAGCTGATAATGAGCTCTTTAGCCTTGCAGTTCTGCTTATACCTGCGGTTTTTACGTCTTGTGTACTCGCTTCTGTAGCATTCTAACTTTGCGGGATTTTTCCAGAAGATATGTTTCGCATGGAATCGTATCTCTTCAACAGCTTCAGCAAGGTGAGTGTATGCCTGGTTTCTGATTTTTAACTTTTTATCAGGGGTTCTGCGCGTGTTTGTTACAACAGCATAGAGTGATGCCATTTCACCGGAGAGATCAGCAGCCCTCCGCAGCAGTGTAATGTCGAAGCGCGCGGCTTCAAGGAGTTCTATGCGGTCTTCTCCGAATATCGCGATGTCATATAAAGCCTGGATAATGGCGATGTGGCTGTTCCCTTCGCTGAATTTTCTGATACCGGCAAGTGCGGCAGGATTTTTTCTGAAGATAAACCTCATGTGATGGAGAAGAAGCTGCCGCAGTTCGCGTGCTTCGGTTGTAATCTCTCTCCACTTCTTTTTTAGATTTATATCATCAGTTGACGCACTCCATATCGACTGCGCTTCACGGAGTGTGTCTATCCGCGCGGGGAGGTCTTCAACCAGTGACCAGTCAAGGCCCCCTGCTATAAGCTTTTCTTTGTCGGCATGGCACCAGCATTTCAGAAGTTCGGCTTCCTGTGCGTAGATATGCACCGGGATATTCACGGGTTTAGAGATATCTTTGTCAGGTATTGATGTGATCACAGCAAGTTTAGACGAGTAGTAATCTGTAATGTTCATTTTTTCCTTCCATAAATTTTTTTTAGAGGCGTAGCATTGAGACGTAGCATGCTACGGCTGTACGGCTATATATATATTGTAATTATCGTAGTATAATGGAGTTTTTGCAAGAAAATTTTTTACCTCACCCCCGCCGCTGGCGCGCCCCTCTCCGGGCAGAGAGGGGCTTCGAAGCAGTCAGCTGGCTGATTATTCAGGAGATTGATAGTGATTTTGTATTGTTAATTTTATAAAAATAGTTCAGGCATCGACCTGTCGGGGCTATGTTTATTTATGCTGATGTGATAATTTATTGCTGCACAGAATGGGTATTGTGTTTAATATAAATATGATTTTTTTACGTGCGGAGGATGAGCATCTGCTCTTTTTAAGGCACAATCGGGTTGACAAATATGCAAATATTTGTATAAGATAATTTGCCGGTGAGACCTCACCACGTAACTGATGTGCGATGGGGCTTCCAATGAAATTGGATTTAACGGATTTATCAGAGTATATAAGCAAACCAGGAGCCAGACCTTGACCGAAAAGAAACCGAAAAAAGAAAAAGTTCAGAATATAGAAGAATCAGCACCCAAAACCAAAAAAGCTGAAAAGCAAAAGTCCATAGAAGAAACACTCTGGGATTCCGCTAATAAACTGAGAGGCAGCGTTGAATCTGCTGAATATAAACATGTTGTACTTGGCCTGATATTCCTGAAGTTCGCAAGCGATAAGTTTGAAGAACACCGCAAGGCGATGAAAGAGAAGGGGCAGGAGAAGTACATAGAGATGCCCGATTTTTACGGGCAGGCAAATGTGTTCTTTCTTGATGAAGTTTCACGGTGGAGTCATATCATTAAGCATTCAAAGCAGAATGATATTGCTCTGAAGATAGACACAGCTCTGCATAATATTGAGAAGAATAATAAGGCGCTTAAAGGCGCGCTTCCTGACAACTACTTCTCCCGACTTGGCCTTGATATTACAAAGCTTTCATCACTCCTTGATACAATCAACCAGATCGATACGCTTAAAGATAAATCGCATGATATAGTTGGCCGTGTTTATGAATACTTTCTTTTAAAATTTGCCCTTGCTGAGGGTAAAGGGAAAGGGGAGTTCTATACGCCTAAAAGCATAGTAAACCTCATTGCTGAAATGATTGAGCCATACAGGGGGATTATTTATGACCCTGCATGCGGTTCCGGCGGTATGTTTGTTCAGTCAATAAAGTTTATTGAAAGCCATCACGGGAATAAAAAAGAAGTTTCAATCTACGGCCAGGAGTCGATTAACACAACATATAAACTGGCAAAGATGAATCTTGCGATACGCGGTATATCTGCAAACCTTGGAGAAAAAGCGGCAGATACTTTCAGCGACGACCAGCATAAAGACCTTAAAGCCGATTTCATAATGGCAAACCCGCCGTTTAACCAGAAGGACTGGCGCGGAGAAAAGGAGCTGGTTGATGATCCGCGCTGGAGAGGTTATGATGTGCCCCCTAAAAGTAATGCCAACTACGCGTGGATACTCAACATGGTTTCAAAGATGTCAGAAAACGGCGTTGCGGGTTTTCTGCTGGCTA
>DINC01000243.1:0-4425 GCA_002425885.1 Spirochaetia bacterium UBA5550
TTAAAAATATAATCAAGAGTCAAACAAAACAAATAATAAAATAATTAATTTATAATTTTTATTCTTTGATGCCTGAAAAAAAGCCGAAAAATCTGGATTTTTCTGCTTTAATTGTCTGATTCAATTCTGTTTTTGACCATGTATCGTGTTTAACATCATCTTTATAAGATTTACCTTCATCGTCAACAACAGAGAGATAATATTGAGAATCAATGCTGATATTCCGGAACCTGTCCGGGCTTTTTTTAAGTTCTTCAGCTTTTATATTAAACACAATGTTTTTGTCTTTCCCGCTGAATTCAATGGGACGTTCATTAACCCATTTCATCATTCTGTATCTGAACTTCTGCATATATACCGGCACATCCCTGTATTTTGTTTCATTGTAGTTTTCAGTTCGATTTTCATATACAGGCCTGTTCTCATATATATCCTGGAAATATCCGTTCCCCAGATCTTTAACCCCTGTTTTAACTTTTTTTGTGCCGACCTGCACCTGAACCTGCCGGGTTCTGGTTATATAACCGTCAGGAACTTTGTCATAATGATGTATGGCTCTGAATTCAGCAAGTTTTTCTGCTCCGCCGGGGAGAATCCAATCTTCTTCTGTTACTGATTTATATGTTTCATATGAAATTCTGGCGTTATATTCAAAACCTGTTACAACAACAGGTATATCTGTTTTAATTCCTGCAAGTCCGGCTAAAACAATTCCCGCAAAAACAATAGCGGCTAATGTTATAAGAATTTTTTTCCCTTTACCTCCTGATTGCGGGGGAGTTATTCCGGAAGCCTCCGGTGCCGCAGTAGTGTCAAAATAAATTTCTTTCTGGTTAAGAGAAACATCACCGCCGGATATGTCGCGTTTGTTGCCGCAGCTTACACAAAAATTATCGAATGCATTATTCTGAGTGGAACAGTATGAGCATCGCCAGTCTGCTCCGGCTTCTGCTTCTTTCAGTTTCAGTTCATCCGTAACTTCCTCAGCATCATCAGGGAGATAGAACTCAACATTATCAGGTCGGGGAGATCCGCATGAACCGCAATAGGAGTCCGGGCCCCTGTTCCCTTTTCTGTCGCAAACTTTGCAGTTCCATTTTCCTTCTCTTATAGCCATAGACCTGCTCCTACAATTAGATTATTCATATAATAATACAATCAGAGAGACTAAAAAAGTCAATATCATCNNTTTACAGGAAGTATCAAAAAAAGAAAAATGATGAGGAAAAAATGAAACCGAAAAAAGGGTTTAAACTGAAAGAACGATTTCTCTCAATAGAAAAACCGGAAGAGCTTAATGATATTACTTTGTTCAGGTATGCGGGAACCTTTTTAGGTATGTGGCATATAGACGGATATTTTCTTCTCGTTGATAATGTATTTATAGACAGCGGAAATCCGAATTACAGCAGGGCAGAGATGCTTGCCTATCTGAAGACCCTTGATAAAAACCGGAACTGGATGATACTGAATACTCACATGCATGAAGATCATGTGGGCGGTAACAGGCTTATTCAGAATGAACTGGGGGCGGAGGTTTACTCCCCTGAATCTGTACGTGATTTTTCCTTTGTATCAGGCCTGATGGATCTATTCTGGGGGAGGCCTGAAATGTTCCGTTACAATATGCTCGACCGTGAAGTATACACAACTGATCGCGGACGTAAAATCGAAGTTATCCCTGCGCCGGGGCACTCCCCTGAACATACAGTTTACCGGATTATGCCTGACAATATTATCTATTCCGGTGATGCAATACCGGTTCCCGGGAGGAAGCGTTATGTTACGCTTGGGGAGGACTACGTTTCGGAACTGCATAGCCTTAAGAAGATGATGGAGTATGCTCAGTCAGGTACACGCTTTATCTCTGCGCATCATGGTGTTGTGAAGAACAGTGTAAAACTGATACAGACAAGAATTGACGGCATGTCCGATGTGGTAAACAGGGTGGGCGAATTTGCAGCAGCAGGGGAGACCAGCGTGGAGAAGATCGGGCTCCAGGTTTTCGGAAAGCCGGAGTTCCTGTACAGCAAACTCGGCAATCAGTTGAGATGCAGGGAGGACTGGGCTATTCAATCAATTCTGGATCAACTTGACAGCAAAGTGGATGATTCCGCAGTGTAAAATTGTAATAAAAATATTGACAGTTTGATATTCCCATGTATAGATGTTTTTACTATGATAAACAGTGATTTCGCAATAGCAGTACACTCAATGCTTCTCCTTGCAGTTCATCAGGATCAGCTCCTTTCAAGCTCAAAGCTCTCTGATATGATGAATGTTCATGCTGTGAGGGTGCGTAAAGTCCTCTCTCAGCTGAAGGATGAAGGTTTTATTGCCTCAAAGGAGGGGGTAAGCGGAGGATTTACTCTTGCCTGTGATCCCGGAAATGTAACATTACGTGCTTTATATGAGCTTACTCAGAGGGATATTCTCAAGCCGAAATGCCATGACTGCAGCTGCTGCCATATAGGATCAAATATTGAAAAAGTCCTTGATAAAATACTGATAGAAGCTGACGGCAGAGTGCAGGAATACCTACAGAGCTTCACTCTTAAAAAAATTCTCGATCTTGTTTAAGCTTGAAAAGTTATTGACTTAATAACTATTATGTTAAAATGTACCATACGGTCAGTATAATATGAAGAAAGGAATTGAAACAAAGGAAAGAATTGTTCATAAAGCATTGAACCTGTTTCATGAGAAAGGTTATAACCTTACAAGTATGAATGATATCGTTGATCTTACAGGCGTTAAAAAAGGTAATTTATATTTCCATTATAATTCAAAAGAGGAGCTTGCTGTTGAGGTTCTTAAAGAAGCTTTGCGGGAATACGATGCTTTTATTACTTCAAGGATTAGCGGAATAACTCCCCTTGAGCGTTTGATTTCCATGATAAATGCTATCGCTGCGTATCATGTTGAAAACGGTAATGGCAGAGGATGTATTTTCGGTAATATGGCTCTGGAATCAAAAGAAAACAGTTCTGCACTTTCAGAGTTTGTTGAATCTGTTTTCACCCAATGGGAGAGTAACATAAGTAACCTTTTAAAAAAAAGTATTAATGCAGGAGAGCTTCCGGAGTTGGACTCAACAGAGCGATACGCCAGGGTAATAATTTCTCAGCTTGAAGGGGCAGTGATGCTCTCAAGGCTTCATTCAGGATATGAGTCACTTCGGGATAGCGTGGAAATGATCATAGCCACTTTGAAAAGAAAAAAGGAGGAGGTTTGCAATGCTGACAAAAGAGGAGATTAAAGCAAAAGCCCTTGAAATCGGTTTTGCAGATGCAGGCGTTTCGGGTGTTGAGCCATTCACTTCTCAACTCGATTTTATAGATATAGATGACAGGTACAAATGGACAGAGAAACTCGGCATTAATCTTAAAACCGGAATAGATCCTCATAATAATCTTGAAAACAGCAGGAGTCTCATTGTACTTCTATTCTCATATTATAATTATTCAATTCCTCTGCCCCTTGAAAAACATTACGGCCGTTGCTATCTCAATGATGACAGGGTTACTAAAGACGGCCTTGCTGTTATGGTAAAACAGTTCAGGGGTTTTCTCCGTGATAACGGTATAAATACTAAACTCGGCGCCGGTATGCCTGATAAGCTTTCCGCCATGCGTGCAGGTATTGGAACATCCGGCAAGAACACTCTTCTTTATGCTACAAAGAGCGCAGGGAACAGTTCCTTTGTTTTCCCGGTAGTTATTGTTACAGATGCTGAACTTGAACCGGATGAATCTACTTTAGAAAACGGATGTCCTGAGTGGTGCAGAAATGCATGTATTGCAGCATGCCCCACAAAAGCACTGACGGGCAACGGGCGCATAGAGCCTTCAAGATGTATATCATATCTTACATATTACGGGAAAGAAGTGACTCCGCGTGATCTTCGTGAACCCATGGGGCTCTACATTTACGGATGCGACAGGTGCCAGAATGTCTGTCCCAGAAATATAAACTGGATTACTGAAGAGAAGAGTACTGCCGCAAGATTTGATCGTATGTCAGAAGATTTTGCTCCTGAAAAAGTACTTCTTATGAATCAGGAATACTTTGAAAAAAAGATCTGGCCCTTCATGTTTTATATGTCATACAAACAGGCCTGGCGCTGGAGAATGAACGCTGCAAGAGCAATGGGAAATACAGGTGATAGAAAATATACCGCTTATCTGATTAAAGCCTTTGATGATTTTGATGATGAGCGGGTAAGGATAATGATTGCATGGTCTCTGGGAAAACTCGGGGGAGATGACGCAATTTCTGCGCTTAAAAGATATTCTGTTAATGCAGAGGGTGAGCTCAAGGAGGAGATTGAACTTGCTCTTTCAGTAAATTGATAGATTTACTTTACCGGAGGAATACCTGTTTCTGCCGGAATAATTATCTTTCTGTCTGAGTTAATGGTTATTA